>NZ_JALJRJ010000008.1:0-258903 GCF_024519755.1 Micromonospora sp. Mcm103 | reverse complement strand
CCGCGACGCGGCCGGCGGCCGTGCCGCGCGCCGACCCGCCACCGGCGCCGCCCGCGCCGCCCGCGCGGACCATGCGGGAGATCTTCCGGCTGGCCGTCAACGATCCTCGATACGGCCTGCTCTCGGTCGGCCTGTTCGTCGTGATGACGGTGCTCGGCCTGGACGGCGCGGTCCTGCCCTGGCTCTGGGCCGACCTGGTCGGCGGCGGCGACCCGTGGCTGCCGGCGCTGGGCATCGTGGCCGCGCTGCTGGTGGTGCTGCCGCTGCCGTACCTGACGAACCTGTGGTTCCCGCAGTGGTGGATCCGGCAGATGCTGCGGATCAGCGCCCGGCTGGTGCACGGGCAGACCGGCGCGCGCCGGGTCAGCGGGCACACCCCGGCCGAGGTGGTGGCCCAGGGCGGCGACACCGACCGGGTGGTGCACCTGGCCGACAACCTGATGGACCAGTTCATCTCGCTGGTCATCGTGGTCGCCATGACGCTGGTGACCGGCAGTCTCGTACCGGCGATGTTCTTCGTCGGCACGATGGTTGTCTCCGGGCTGGCGGCGACGCTGTTCGGGCCCCGGCTGGAACGCACCGCGGCCGGCACGGTGAAGGCGCGCGCCGCGTTCGCCACCGCGCTGGTCTCCGCGCTGTCCGCCGCCCGTACGGTGAAGCTGGCCGGCGCGACCCGCCCGGTGCTGCGCCACCTCGCCCGGCTGGACGAGGTACGCAGCGAGCGGCAGCGGCGCGAGATCGCCATGCAGGTGTGGGCCCGGTCCACCCCGTCGGTCGCCAGCGGCCTGCTGCCGATCGGCGCGTGGGCGCTCTACCTGGCCGGTGAGCTGTCCGCGGGTGCCACGCTGGTGGCCGTGTCCACGCTGGGCGCGGCCCGCTGGTTCGCGTGGACCACCGCGTCGCTGGTGTCGCAGTACCCGTCGGCGCGGGTGTGGACCAAGCGGACGGTGGCGATGACCGGCGAGGCCGTGTACGCGGCGCCGGTGCCCGGCCTGGATCTGGTCGCCGGCACCGCGCCCGCGCCCGAGCCGCCGCCCCGGCACCCGCTGCGCCGCCTGGAGCTGGCCGGCTTCGGTGCGCTGCACTCCGACGGCACGCTCGCCGTCCGCGACGTGGACCTGGTGGTCGAGCGCGGGCAGCTGGTGCTGGTCGTCGGCCCGGTCGGGTCCGGCAAGTCGTCGCTGCTGCGCGCGCTGGCCGGGATCGTGCACCACGTCGGCGAACTGCGCTGGAACGGCGACTCGGTCACCGAGCCGGAGATGTTCCTGCGCCCCAACCAGGTCGGGTACGTGGGCCAGCTGCCCCGGGTGCTCTCCGGCACGGTGGCCGACAACATCGCGCTCGGCCACCAGGTGGACGCCGCCGGGGCGGTCACTACCGCCCAGCTCGAACACGACCTGGCCGCCGCCGGGGGCGGGCTCGGGCTGCTGATCGGGCACAAGGGCACCCGGTTGTCAGGCGGTCAGCTCCAGCGGCTGGCGCTGGCCCGGGCGCTCGCCCCGCGTACCGAACTGCTGGTGGCCGACGACGTGTCGTCGGCGCTGGACGTGAGCACGGAGCTGGCGCTGTGGGGGGCGTTGCGCGAGCACGGGGTGACTGTGGTCGGCTCGACCGCGAAGCGGGCCGCGCTGGTCCGGGCCGACCACGTGGTGGTGCTGATCGACGGCACCGTGGCCGACCAGGGCACCTGGACCGACCTGGAACCCCGCTGGAACCACCTGGCCGGCTGACCTCTCGGGGTCTTCCCCGTCGATCATGAAGTTGGCGGCGACGAATCGGACGCCGTCCGCCGCCAACTTCATGATCGACGCGCACGGGCGGGGCGGACGGTCAGAAGGCTCGGGTGTACTGGTCGGGCCAGGTGGGGGCGGCGCCGAGCTTGGCGGCGGCGCGGCGCGGCCAGTACGGGTCGCGCAGCAGTTCCCGGCCCAGCAGCACCAGGTCGGCCTCGCCGCCGGCCACGATCTGCTCGGCCTGCTCGGGCTCGACGATCAGGCCCACCGCGCCGGTCGGCACCCCGGCGTCGCGGCGGATCCGGGCGGCCAGCGGCACCTGGTAGCCGGGTCCGACCGGGATGGACGCCTTGACCGCCGCGCCGCCCGAGGACGTGTCGACCAGGTCGACTCCGGCGGCGGCCAGTTCCCCGGCGAGCACCACGCTGTCGTCGACGGTCCAGCCGTCGTCGGTCCAGTCGGTGGCGGAGATCCGGGTCAGCACCGGCACTGATTCGCCGACGGCGGCGCGTACCGCGCGGGCCACGTCGAGAGTGAGCCGCATCCGGGCGGCCCGGTCACCGCCGTAGCCGTCGGTGCGCCGGTTGGTCAGCGGGGACAGGAACTCGTGCAGCAGGTAGCCGTGCGCGGCGTGGATCTCCACGGCGGCGAACCCGGCGTCGAGCGCCCGCCCGGCGGCGGTGGCGAAGGCGTCCACCACCGCGGCGATGCCCGACTCGTCCAGCGCGGTCGGCGTGCGGTACTCCGGTACGAACGGCTGGTCGCCCGGGCCGACGGGGGTCCAGCCGCCCTCGGCGTCCGGCACGCCGCCGCGCGCCGGTGCCCACGGCCGGTACGTGGACGCCTTGAACCCGGCGTGCGCGAGCTGCACGGCCGGCACCGCACCCTGACCGGCGACGAACGCGGTGATCGGCCGCCACGCGTCGACGTGGGCGTCGGACCAGAGCCCGGTGTCCTGCGGGCTGATCCGGCCCTCGGGCACCACAGCCGTCGCCTCGGTGATGACGAGCCCGGCCCCGCCGACCGCGCGGGAGCCGAGGTGGACCCGGTGCCAGTCGGTGGGCAGGCCGTCGGGTCCGGCGCTGTACTGGCACATGGGCGCCAGCGCGATCCGGTTGGGCAGCGTGACGCCGCGCAGGGCGAGCGGGGTGAACAGGGCGCTCATTGGCGAGGATCCTCCGGTCATGACTTCGGGTGCGCCCCGGTTTCGCGGGACGCACCCGAAGAGGTGTGGATCAGGCGGGTACGGGGTCGAGCCGCTCGGTCTCGACCGGCTCGATCAGGTCGCGCTTGCCGGCCGAGTCGTACGCGGCCCGGTCGAGCGTGCCCTCCCGGGCAGCCACGATGGTCGGCACCACCGCTTGCCCGGCCACGTTCGTGGCGGTGCGGATCATGTCCAGGATCGGGTCGATGGCCAGCAGCAGGCCGGCCCCGGCCAGCGGCAGGCCGAGCGTGCTCAGGGTCAGCGTCAGCATGACGATCGCGCCGGTCAGGCCGGCGGTCGCGGCCGAGCCGACCACCGAGACGAACGCGATCAGCAGGTAGTCGGTGACGCCCAGGTTCACGCCGAACACCTGCGCCACGAAGATCGCGGCGAGCGCCGGGTAGATGGCGGCGCAGCCGTCCATCTTCGTGGTGGCGCCGAACGGCACCGCGAAGGAGGCGTACTCGCGGGGGACGCCGAGGCGCTCGATCGAGCGCTGGGTCACCGGCATGGTGCCCACCGAGGAGCGGGAGACGAACGCCAGCTCGATGGCGGGCCAGGCGCCGGCGAAGAAGCGCAGCGGGTTGAGCTTGCCGGCCACCGCGAGCAGCACCGGGTAGACCACGAACAGCACCAGGGCGCAGCCGACGTAGACGGCCGTGGTGAACTTCGCGAGCGGGGCGAGCAGGTCCCAGCCGTACGAGGCGACGGCGTTGCCGATCAGGCCGAGCGTGCCGATCGGGGCGAGCCGGATGACCCACCAGAGCGCCTTCTGCACGATCGACAGCAGCGAGCGGTTGAGCGCCACGAACGGCTCGGCGGCGTCGCCGACGAGCAGCGCGGCGGCGCCCACCACCAGGGCGAGGAAGACGATCTGCAGGACGTTGCCCTCGACGAACGCGCCGACCGGGTTGGTCGGGACGATGCCGGTGAGGAAGTCGATCCAGGAGCCGGTGGTCTTCGGCGCGGTGGCGCCGGCCGGGTCCAGGTCGACGCCCCGGCCCGGGTCGGTGAGCAGGCCGATGCCGATGCCGATGCTCACCGCGATCAGCGCGGTGACGGCGAACCAGAGCAGCGTCTTGACTGCGAGCCGGGCGGCGTTGGCGACGCCGCGCAGGCTCACCACGCTGACCACGATGGCGGTGAAGACAAGCGGCGGCACGGCGAGCTTGAGCAGCTGGACGAAGAGGCCGCCGACGGTGTCGAGCGTGCTGGTCAGCCAGGCGAGGTCGGCGGCGCGGGCGAGGAAACCGAGCGCCACGCCGAGCACGAGGCCGAGCAGGATCTGGACGGAGAAGGGGATTCTGCGCAGGGCGGAAGTCATGGGGACGGATCCAAGGTCTGGAGAGGGAAGGCGGGCGTCGGGGGCGTGGAGCTACGCCGGACAGACGCCGCTGGCCTGCCGTCGGAGATCGACGTACAGGCGCTCGGTGAGGCACCAGACATTGGTCATCGTCGCGACACGTTACTCCCCTCCGGCGCCGGAACGGAAGGACCGTCGCCGGTGAGGCTCCTTACAGCCAGGTAGCCGGCGGTGACCAGTCCCCAGGCCGCCACCACGACCAGCAGCACCCGTTCCGACACCCCGAGCAGCGTGCTGCGCCCGACCAGCAGCAACGCCAGCGCGACCACGGCGGCAACCGGCAGTGCCAGCCCCGCGCCGACCGCGGCGATCCGCCGCAGCCCTTGGTCCGCCACCCGGGAGAACAGCACCACGAGCATGGCGAACACCACGGCGGCGGTCGCCGCGATGCTGGCCCCGCCGTGGACCAGGTCGGCCACCGTGGGGGCCTCGAACGGCGGCAGCGGGCAGCCCTCGCTGCACGTGACAGCGCCGGAGAGCACAGTGGCGACCGCGCCGACGCCGAGCAGCCCGGCCGCCGCGCGCAACCCCGGTGGCAACGCCCCGGCGAGCAGCAGCAGCGACGCGGCCACCGAGAAGATTCCGATCCGGTACGCCCCGGCGTACCCGCTGTCCGTGATGCCCGCTTCGCTCACGTACCCGGCGGGGCCCGGACCGGGACCGGCGATCACCGCAACGGTCACCGCGCCGACGCCTGCGGCCAGGCAGACGGCGGCGAACGCGGCGGCGATCCGGCGGCCTGTGTCCTCAGCCACGTCCGTGCGGGGTGGTCCAGCCGGACAGGTCGGGGCCGAGCGGCACGATCCGGGTCGGGTTGATCATGTCGTGGGTGGCGTAGTAGTGCCGCTTGATGTGGTCGAAGTCCACCGTCTCGCCGAAACCCGGCGTCTGGAACAGGTCCCGCGCGTACGCCCACAGCACCGGCATCTCGGTGAGCTTGCGCTCGTTGCACTTGAAGTGCCCGTGGTACGCCACGTCGAAGCGCACCAGCGTGGTGAACAGCCGCACGTCCGCCTCGGTGATCGCGTCGCCCATCAGGTAGCGCCGACCGGCCAGCCGCTCACTCAGCGCGTCCAGGCGGGCGAACAGCGCGGTGAACGCCTCGTCGTACGCCTCCTGCGAGGTGGCGAAGCCGCACCGGTAGACGCCGTTGTTGACGTCCCGGTGGATCTCCGCCATCAGCGCGTCCATCTCCGGGCGCAGCTCGACCGGGTAGAGATCGGGGGCGTCCGGCGCGTGGAACCGTCGCCACTCGGTCGAGAAGTCCAGCGTGAGCTGCGGATAGTCGTTCGTCACCACCCGCCCGGTGAGCGTGTCCACGAGCGCGGGCACCGTCACCCGGCCGGTGTAGTCCCTGTCGGTGGACAGGTACGCCTCGGACAGGAAGGCGATGCCGAGCACCGGGTCGAAGCCGTCCGGGTCGAGCGCGAACCGCCAGCCCTGCTCGTCCCGGATCGGGTCGACGGTGCCCAGCGAGATCACCTCGTCCAGCCCGAGCAGGCCGCGCACGATCCGGGCCCGGTGCGCCCACGGGCAGGCCCGGCACCAGATCAGCCGGTAGCGGCCCGCCTCCAGCGGCCAGCGTCCCTGCTCGTCCGGCCCGCCGCCCTCGGGTGACGTGGAGTGCGGGGTGGCCCGGCCGGTGAACCGGTTGGGCTGGCGGACGAACGCGCCGCCGCCGCTTGTCTCTGCGCTGAACTGGGCCCCGGACATGCGGCAAACCTATCCGCTCCGGTCACGGATATCCTGGCGCCGGGTACCCCCACCGACCCCTTCCCACCCCCCGAAGGACGTACGCGCGATGACAGTGGCCTATCTCGTTGCCGGAGTCCGCACCCCGATCGGCCGGTACGCCGGCGCTCTGGCCGGGGTCCGCCCCGACGACCTGGCCGCGCACGTCGTCCGCGAGCTGGTGGCCCGCCACCCCTCGGTCGACTGGGCCCGCACCGACGACGTGATCCTGGGCTGCGCCAACCAGGCCGGCGAGGACAACCGCAACGTGGCCCGGATGGCCGCGCTGCTCGGCGGCCTGCCGGAGGAGGTGCCGGGCAGCACCGTCAACCGGCTCTGCGGCTCCGGCCTGGACGCGCTCGCCTCCGCCGCCCGCGCGATCGTCGCCGGTGAGGCCGACCTGGTGGTGGCCGGCGGCGTGGAGAGCATGAGCCGGGCGCCGTTCGTCATGCCGAAGGCGGCCACGCCGTTCGCCCGCACCGCCGAGGTGTACGACACCACGATCGGCTGGCGGCTGGTCAACCCGCTGATGCGTAAGGGGTGGGGCATCGACTCGATGCCGGAGACGGCGGAGAACGTCGCCGCCGAGTTCGGCGTGGACCGGGCCGCGCAGGACGCCTTCGCGTACCGGTCGCAGCAGCGGGCCGCCAAGGCGCAGGCCGACGGCCGGCTGGCCGAGGAGATCGTCCCGGTGACGGTGCCCGCCGGCAAGCGCGAGACGAAGCTGGTCGAGGCCGACGAGCACCCGCGCGAGACGACGCTGGAGAAGCTCGCCGCGCTGCCCACCCCGTTCCGCGAGGGCGGCACTGTCACCGCCGGCAACTCCTCCGGCGTCAACGACGGCGCCGTCGCGCTGCTCGTCGCCTCCGCGGCCGCCGTCGAACGCTACGGCCTCACCCCGCTGGCCCGGGTACGCGGCGCCGCGTCGGCAGGCGTACCGCCACGGATCATGGGGATCGGCCCGGTCCCGGCGACCCGCAAGCTGCTCGACCGGACGGGCCTGTCGCTCGCCGACGTGGACGTGATCGAGCTGAACGAGGCGTTCGCCGCGCAGTCCGTGGCGGTGCTGCGCGAGCTGGGCCTGCCGGAGGACGCCGAGCACGTCAACCCCGGCGGCGGGGCGATCGCGCTGGGGCACCCGCTCGGTGCCAGTGGCGCCCGGCTGGCGCTGACCGCCGCGCTGGAACTGCGCCGGCGGGGTGGCCGGCGGGCGCTCGCCACCATGTGCATCGGCGTCGGCCAGGGCATCTCGCTGCTGCTGGAATCGGCCGACTGAACCGGGCCGCCGGCATCGCCTCCAATGGATCTCCCGAACCCGGCCGTACCGGCCTAGAGTGGTCTGGACCACATGATCCGCCATCGACGGCGGACGACGACCTGGGGGACCGAGCGATGCAGACGCCGGAGAGCCTGCCCACCGAGATCGACCTGAGCCGGCCGAGCGCCGCCCGGGTCTACGACTACTTCCTCGGTGGGGCGCACAACTTCGAGATCGACCGGCAGCTCGCCGAACAGATCGCGGCCATGACGCCGAACCTGGCCGCCACCATGCGCTCCGGGCGGGAGTTCCTGCGCCGGGCCGTACGGGTGCTGCTCGACGCCGGCATCGACCAGTTCCTCGACATCGGCTCCGGTATCCCCACCGTCGGCAACGTCCACGAGGTCGCCCAGGCGGCCGACCCGGACGCCCGGATCGTGTACGTCGACATCGACCCGGTCGCGGTGGCGCACAGCCACGAACTGCTCGCCGGCAACGACCGGGCCACGGCGGTCCTGGCCGACCTGCGCGAGCCGAAGCTGATCCTGGACCACGCCGCCGCCAGCGGCCTGATCGACTTCGACCGGCCGCTGGGCATCCTGCTCGCCGGCGTGGTGCACTTCGTGCCCGACGCCGACCGCCCGGCCGACATCCTGGCCACCCTGCGCGCCGCCGCCGCGCCCGGCAGCTACCTGGTCATCTCCCACTCCACGTTCGAGGACCAGCCGCAGGAGATGCTGGACGCGCAGCGGCTGTCGGCGCGTACCGCCACGGAGATCACGCTGCGCTCGCGGGCCGAGATCACCGGCTTCTTCGGCGACTGGACGATCCTCGAACCGGGCGTGGTGCACATGCCGCTGTGGCGGCCCGACTCCCCGTCGGACGTGGACGAGCACCCGGAACGGTTCGGAGCCTTCGGCGGCGTCGCCCGGCACGACCGCACAGCCGGCTGAGCCCATGCGCGCCCCGGACAGCGACGGGGGAGACGTCAGCCGGCCCGGCGCCGCCGCGTACGCCGCCGAGTGGGCTCGCGCGGTGCGCCGCATCGGGTTCGTGCCGCTGAGCGCGGCCGAGACCGAGCGCCTGCTGGTGCCGCTCACCGAGCGGCTCGGTGAGGCCCTGCTCGCCCCCACCTTCTCCGCCCGTCCCGCGGAGGAGGTGGGGCGTGCCCTGGTCGAGGCGCACCTCACCGAGCCCGGCGTACTCGACTGGTCGGTGCAGGCGCTCGGTGACCGGTTCCTGCAGTGGGTGCTGCCGTCACGCACCGAGTCGCCGGAGCTGCGCGAGCGGGTGGCGCTGCTGCAGGGCGCGTTCGCCGCCGGCTTCGCCCGCGCGTTGCGCGACCGGGTCTTCAGCCAGCAGGAGCGGATCGCCCGGTCCGCGTGGCAGGCCCGGGACACCGTCGAGCAGGCGCTGCGGGACAGCGAGGCCCGCTTCCGGGCGGTCTTCACCGGCGCCGCCATCGGCATCGGCATCGCCGGGGTGGACGGGCAGATCATCGAGGTCAACCAGTCGTTCGCGGACATGCTCGGCTACGCCGTCGCGGAGATGCGGCGGATGAACGTGTCGGCGTTGTTCCACCCCGACGACGCGGCCGGGGTGTGGGAGCTGTACCAGGAGCTGATCGAGGGCAAGCGGGACAGCGCGCGGGTGGAGAAGCGCTACTACCGCAAGGACGGCAGCGTGGTCTGGACCGATCTCGCGGTCTCGCTGATCCGGCACGACGACGGCAAGCCCCGGTTCACCGTCGCGATGGTGGAGGACATCACCCAGCGGTACGAGCTGCAGCAGCGGCTGCGCTTCCAGGCGCTGCACGACCCGCTGACCGGCCTGCCCAACCGCACGCTGTTCTTCGAGCAGCTCGGCGCGGTCTTCGAGGGCGCCGGCCCGGACCAGCGCGTCGGGCTCTGCTTCATCGACCTGGACGGCTTCAAGGCGGTGAACGACAGCCTCGGCCACGACCTGGGCGACCGGCTGCTCAAGGTGATCGCCCGCCGGCTCAGCGACTGCGTGGCCGGGCGCGGTCACCTGGTGGCCCGGATGGGCGGCGACGAGTTCGTCATCCTGGTCGACTCCGACGGCGGCATCGACGACGCGGTGGAGGTCGCCGAGCTGGCCCTGGCCGCGGTGTCCGCGCCGGTGCACGTCGGCGACCAGCAGCTCGCCGTGTCGGCGAGCATCGGCATCGTGGAGTGCCCGGCGGCGGAGACGAGCGTCGGTGACCTGATGAAGGCCGCCGACACCACGCTCTACTGGGCCAAGGCGGAGGGCCGGGGCCGCTGGGCGGTGTACGACCCGGAGCGCAGCGCCGCCGACATCGCCCGCTCCGCGCTGGCCGCGAACCTCCCCGCCGCGCTGGACCGGGGCGAGTTCGTGCTGCACTACCAGCCGATCGTGTCGCTGCTGGACGGCACGATGGTGGCGGTCGAGGCGCTGGTCCGCTGGCAGCACCCGGAGCTGGGACTGATCGGGCCGGACCGGTTCATCGGGCTGGCCGAGGAGACCGGCCTGATCGTCCGCCTCGGCGCCTGGGTGCTGCGTCAGGCGTGCCGCGACGCCGAGTCGTGGCGGCGCGCGTACCCGGACACCACGCCTGTTGTCAGCGTCAACCTGGCCGCCCGGCAGGCCGACGACCCGGCCATCGTGGAGACGGTGGCGGAGGCGTTGCAGCACACCGGCCTGCCGGCCGAGCTGTTGCAGCTGGAGCTGACCGAGAGCGCCGTCATGGGCAGCGCCGGCGAGCCGCTGCGGACGCTGCACCAGCTCGCCGGACTCGGGCTGCGGCTGGCCATCGACGACTTCGGCACCGGCTACTCCAACCTCGCGTACCTGCGGCGGCTGCCGATCCACTGCGTGAAGCTGGCCGGTCCGTTCGTCGAGGGGATAAAGGGTGACGGCGGGGACGTGGTCGCCGACCACCGGGACGAGCGGATCGTGGACGCGCTGGTCCGGCTGGCGCACGCGCTGGAGCTGTCGGTGACGGCCGAGGCGGTGGAGACCGAGGTGCAGGCCGAGCGGCTGCGGGCGCTGCGCTGCGACACCGGGCAAGGCCGCCTGTTCGGCGCCCCGATGCCCGCCGACGGCATCCGCGCCCGCCTGGGCGGGTAGGAGAGAACGGTGAGCCTTACCGATTCGCAGGCAGTGGTGTCGGTGGTCGCCGCGCTGGCGATCGTCGCCGGCCTGGCCGGAGTGATCGTGCCGGGGCTGCCGGCACTGCCGCTGTGCTGGGGCGGCGTACTGGTGTGGACGCTGTTCGGCGACGCCGGGCCGGGCCGCTGGGCGGTGCTCGCCGCCGCCACGGCGATCGCCGCCGGCGGCACCGTGCTCAAGTACCTCTGGCCGGGGCGCAACCTGAAGCGGACCGGTGTGCCCACCACCTCGCTGCTGGCCGGCGGGCTGCTCGGCGTGGTCGGGTTCTTCGTGATCCCGGTGGTCGGGCTGCCGATCGGCTTCGTCGGCGGGATCTTCGGCGCCGAACGGCTGCGGCTCGGCGACACCCGCCTGGCCTGGCCGGCCACCGTGCAGGCACTCAAGGCGGCCGGGCTGTCCATGCTGCTGGAGTTCACCGCCGGCCTGATGATCGCCGCGCTGTGGGTCGCGGGGTTGCTGTTCGTCTGACCGTCGCCGGACCACCCGGCGACCACCCCACCGGTACGGTCGACCGGATGCGGACAACCGTCCTGGGCGGCCTCGGCGCCTACCCCACCGCCCACCAGGCCTGCGCCGGCTTCCTCGTCGAACACGACGGCTTCCGGCTGCTGATCGACCCCGGATACGCGACGCTGCAACCGTTGCTGGCGCTCACGAGGGCGGAGCACGTCGACGCCGTCTACGTCAGCCACGGCCACCCCGACCACTGCGCGGACCTGCAACCGCTGATCCGCGCCCGGGTCCTCGCGAACCGGTCCGGGCCGCCCCTGCCGGTGTACGCCCCCACCGGCAGCCTCGCCGGACTGCTCGCGATCGACGAGCCGGGCCTGCTCGAACCCGGGTACCGGCTGACCGGGTTCACACCGGGGGAGACGCTCCGTCTCGGGCCGTACGAGGTGCGGACGTTCGCGTTGCCGCACTGGCTGCCGAACGCCGGAGCCCGGTTCTCGGCGGCGGGCCTGGTGCTCGCCTACACCGGGGACACCGGACCCAGCCCGGCGCTGGTGGAACTGGCCCGCGACGCGGATCTGCTGATCGCGGAGGCGACCTATCCGGACGACATCCCGCAGCGGCACGAGGGCAACCTGTCCAGCGCCGTCGAAGTCGGCCGGTACGCCGCCGAGGCCGGGGTGCGGCGCCTGCTGCTCACCCACCTGTGGCCGGGGACGGAGCCGCGGGAGGCGCTGGCCGCCGTACGGCGCGGGTTCGCCGGCCCGGTGGAGGTGGCAGCGCCCGGGCTGACGGTGGCAGTCGGCCGGTAGGGAGCGGCGGCGCGGGGCGTCCGGAGGGTACGGCCGATAGCCGTACATCAGTGAGAGAGAGGTGGACGCCGCGCGCCGCCGCGGACCGGGCGTTGCCGAGCGCCCGGTGCCGGCCCGTCGGGTCGGGCCTGGTCACGCCCACAATGATGCCCCGGGTGGGATCGGGCGACAACGCAATTACCGGGGTACGTATTGACCGCCTTGATCGGCCGGGAGCACACTGCGAGCACTCGCACGAGCATCGCCTCGAGGAGGTGTGCAGTGGCCACGACGCCCGCGCCGACCGCCGAGCAGCCGATGGACGACGACGCCCGACGACTCGCCGAACTCGGCTACAAACAGGAGCTGCGCCGCAAGTGGAGCGGCTTCTCCAACTTCGCGATCTCGTTCTCCATCATCTCGATCCTGGCCGGCTGCTTCACCACGTTCGGCCAGGCGTGGAACAACGGCGGCCCGGTGGCGATCTCCTGGGGCTGGCCGCTGATCTCGCTGTTCATCCTGATCATCGGCTTCTGCCTGGCCGAACTGGTGTCGGCGTACCCGACAGCGGGCGGGATCTACTGGTGGGCGGCGACGATGGGCCGGCCGGTGCACGGCTGGTTCACCGGCTGGCTCAACCTGATCGGGCTGGTCGCGGTGACCGCGTCGGTCGACTACGGCTGCGCCACGTTCCTCAACCTGACGCTGTCGGCGCTGTTCGACGGCTGGGCCGGCACCGGGCACCAGACGTTCGGGCTGTTCGTGGTGATCCTCGCGCTGCACGGGCTGATCAACATCTACGGACACCGGATCATCGACGTACTCCAGAACGTCTCGGTCTGGTGGCACGTGGCCGGCGCGGCCGCCGTGGTGCTGATCCTGGTCCTGGTCCCGGACAACCACCAGAGCTTCCAGTTCGTCTTCACCGAGCGGTTCAACAACTCCGGCTTCGGTGACGGCGACACCGGCGGGCTGGCGTTCTGGTTCTACGTGCTGCCGCTCGGTTTCCTGCTCACGCAGTACACGATCACCGGCTTCGACGCCTGCGCGCACGTCTCCGAGGAGACCCGGGGCGCGTCGAAGGCCGCCGCGCAGGGGCTGTGGCGGTCGATCTTCTACTCCGCGGTGGGCGGCTGGATCCTGCTGCTGGCGTTCCTGTTCGCGGCCACCGACGTCGACGCGATAAACGAGGCGGGCGGCTTCTCCGGGGCGATCTTCGAGAGCGCGCTGACGCCGTTCTTCTTCAAAGCCGTCATCATCATCTCCACCATCGGGCAGTTCTTCTGCGGCATGAGCTGCGTGACGTCGATGTCGCGGATGGCGTACGCGTTCAGCCGGGACCGCGCGGTGCCCGGCTGGAAACTCTGGTCGAAGGTGAACCGCAACGGCACGCCGGTCAACGCCATCATCGGCGCGACGCTGGCCGGGCTGGTGCTTACGCTGCCCGCGCTCTACCAGCGGGGCGGCATCCCGGTCGCGTTCTACGCGGTGGTCTCGGTGGCGGTGATCGGGCTGTACCTGTCCTTCATCATCCCGATCTTCCTGCGGCTGCGGATGGGCGACCGGTTCACCCCGGGCCCGTGGACGCTCGGCCGCCGCTACAAGCTGCTCGGCTGGATCGCGGTGGTCGAGATCGCGGTCATCTCGGTCTACTTCGTGCTGCCGATCGTCCCGGCGGGTGTACCAGGCAACCCCGACTTCAGCTGGACGGCGGTGAACTACGCGCCCATCGCCATCGGTGGCGTACTGCTCGGCGTCGCCATCTGGTGGTACGCCTCGGCCCGCAAGTGGTTCACCGGCCCGCGCCGCACCGTCGACCAGGCCGAACCCGAACCCGAGCCCGCCGAGCCGTCGTAGCTGTCGGTGGGTCCTGCCATCATCCGGTCATGGACTCGGAAGCGGTGGTACGCGCGTTGTGGGATCGCATGCAGGCCCGGGACTGGACCGGCGTCGGCGAGCTGCTGGCCGACGACGTGGTGGTCGAGTGGCCGGTCAGCGCCGAGCGGATCGTGGGCCGCGAGAACTACGTGAAGGTCAACGCCGAGTACCCGGAGGGCTGGTCGATCCGGGTGCTGCGGGTGGTGGCATCCGGCGACACGGTGGTGTCCGAGGTGGAGGTGCCGCACGAGGGGATGGGCGTGCACCGGGTCGCCTCGTTCTGGACCGTGCGCGACGGGCGGATCGTCGACGGCCGGGAGTACTGGACCAGCCTCGGCCAGGACCCGTCCCCGCAGTGGCGAGCGGCCTGGGTCCAGCCGATCTGACGCCGCCGGCTGTCCGCGTACCCCAGGGGTCAGATCGTGGGGCGGCGGTGGGTGAGCGGGAAGCGGAGGATGCGGTCGTCGCCGGCCGCCGGGGTGCCGCGGCCGTCGCGGTTGCTGGTCGCCACCCAGAGCGCGCCGTCCGGCGCGACCTCGACGCTACGCAGGCGGCCGTACGTGCCGGCCAGCTCCGCCACCGGTACGCCGACGCGGCCGGCGGCGTCGACGGGCACCGCCCAGAGCCGGGCGCCGCGCAGCGCGGCGACGTAGAGCGTGCCCCTGGTGAACGCGGCGCCGCTCGGGGACGCCTGCGCGGGCGGCCAGACGACGACCGGGTCGCGGAACCGGGGATCACCGGCGACGCCCTCGACGAGCGGCCAGCCGTAGTTGCCGCCGGGCACGATCCGGTTCACCTCGTCCCAGGTGCTCTGGCCGAACTCGGTGGCGAACAGCCGCCCCTGCCGGTCCCAGGCGAGGCCCTGCACGTTGCGGTGGCCGTAGCTGTAGACGAGCGAGCCGGGCAACGGGTTGCCCGCCGGCACGCCCCCGTCCGGGCGGATCCGCAGGATCTTGCCGTTGCGGCTGGTCAGGTCCTGCGCGCGGGCGGACACCCCGGCGTCGCCGATCCCGGCGTAGAGCATGCCGTCGGGGCCGAACGCGATCCGGCCGCCGTCGTGGACGGCGCTGCGGGCGATGCCGCTCACCAGCACCTGCGGCGCGCGGGACGAGCCGAGGCGGAACCGGACGATCCGGATGTCGGTGGCGGTGGTGTAGGCGGCGTAGACCCACCGGTCCCGGCGGTACGTGGGGGACACCGCCAGCCCGAGCAGGCCCGCCTCGCCGCCCGCGGCTGCGTCGGAGATCCGGGCCACCTGCCGGGCCGGGCGACCCGGGCGTACGCGCAGGATCGTGCCCTGGTCCCGCTGCGCGACCAGGGCGCTGCCGTCGGGCAGGAAGTCCAGCCCCCACGGCGCCTCCAACCCGGCCGCGACGACGCGGGGACGGGTCAGGTCGTAGCCGGACCAGCCGGCGCGCCCGTCGAAGCCGCGCAGGTCGAGCGCGACCGGGCGCTGGTGCGCGTCGGCGGGGGCCGGCCGGTCCGGGCCGTCCGCGGACGGCCGGCCGGTGGGCCGGTTGCCGGCGTGGGCGTCGGTCGCTGCCAGCACGATCGCGAGGACGGCGGCGACGACCGCGACGGTACGACGGCGCATGTGCACTCCCCGGTTTCGCACCCGGCCTCGCCGGGGCATTGACGGTGATCCGGTTTGCCAGTAGACCTTGGTGATGGAGGCCCCTGATGAAGCAAACGCCGCTCTCGCTGGAACAGTTGCGGGTCGCCGTCACCGAGGGTGAGATCGACACGGTGGTGCTCGCCCTCACCGACATGCAGGGCCGATTGCAGGGCAAGCGGTTCCACGCGCCCTACTTCCTGGACCAGGTGGTCGCCAACGGCAGCGAGGGGTGCAACTACCTGCTCGCCGTCGACGTCGACATGAACACCGTCGACGGGTACGCGATGTCGAGCTGGGAACGCGGCTACGGCGACTTCGCCATGAAACCCGACTTCGCCACCCTGCGTCGCACGCCGTGGCAGCCCGGCTCCACGCTGCTGCTGGCCGACCTGGAGTGGCTGGACGGCTCCGGCCCGGTGGTCGCCTCACCCCGGCAGATCCTGCGCCGCCAGCTCGACCGGCTGGCCGCGCACGGGCTGACCGCGTACGCCGGCACCGAACTGGAGTTCGTGCTCTACCGCGACTCGTACGAGGAGGCGTGGCAGCGCGGCTACCGCGACCTGACGCCGGCCAACCAGTACAACGTGGACTACTCGCTGCTCGGCACCGCCCGGGTCGAGCCGCTGCTGCGCCGCATCCGCACCGAGATGGCGGGCGCCGGGCTCACCCCGGAGAGCGCGAAGGGCGAGTGCAACCTCGGCCAGCACGAGATCGCCTTCCGGTACGACGAGGCGGTGCGCTGCGCCGACCACCACGTCATCTACAAGAACGGCGCGAAGGAGATCGCCGCCCAGGAGGGCATGGCGATCACGTTCATGGCGAAGCCGAACGAGCGGGAGGGCAACTCCTGCCACATCCACTTCTCGCTGCGCGACGCCTCCGGCTCGTCGGCGATGCTGGGCGACGGGCCGGCGCACCTGAGCGTCACCGGGCAGCGGGTGCTGGCCGGGCTGCTCGCCACGATGCGCGAGTTCAGCCTGTTCTTCGCACCGAACATCAACTCCTACAAGCGCTACCAGCCCGGCTCGTTCGCGCCGACCGCGCTGCGCTGGGGCACCGACAACCGCACCTGCGCGCTGCGGCTGGTCGGGCACGGGCAGGGGATGCGGGTGGAGAACCGGGTGCCGGGGGCCGACGTCAACCCGTACCTGGCGATCGCCGCGCTGGTGGCCGGGGCGGTGCACGGCATCGAGAACGAGCTGGAGCTGGGCGACGAGTGCACCGGGAACGCGTACGACGACCCGGACGCCGAGCGGGTGCCCACCACGCTGCGTGACGCGCTGGACCTGTGGCAGCGCTCGGAGGTGGCCCGGGAGGCGTTCGGCGACGAGGTGGCCGCCCACTACGCCAACCAGGCGAAGGTCGAGCTGACCGCCTTCGACGCCGCGGTGACGGACTGGGAGCTGACCCGTGGCTTCGAACGCCTCTGACCCCGCCGCGCTCCCAGGCCCTCCTCCGCGATCTTGCACTTGCGGCCCTCGGTGCGGGCGTTATGCGGCTTTCGCCGGGGCAGCAAGTGCAAGATCGCGAGGGTGAGGGTGAGGGTGAGGGGAGGGGAGCGCGCGTGGGTGAGGTGATCTCGCCTGTTGATGGAGCCGGGATCGGGGTTGTTCCGGGGTGCTCCGTTGAGGACGTGGATGTCGCGATCTCGCGGGCTTCCGCGGCGTTCGAGACGTGGCGTCACGTGGCGCCGGGGGATCGGGGGCGGCTGCTGCGGCGGTTCGCGGCCGCTGTCGACGCGCACCTGGAGGAGCTGGCTCTCCTGGAGGTACGCAACGCCGGGCACACCATCGGCAACGCCCGCTGGGAGGCGGGCAACGTCCGCGACGTGCTCGACTACTACGCGGGCGCGCCGGAACGGCTGACCGGGCACCAGATCCCGGTGCCCGGCGGGCTCGACGTCACGTTCCACGAGCCGCTGGGCGTGGTCGGCGTGATCGTGCCGTGGAACTTCCCGATGCCGATCGCCGGCTGGGGATTCGCCCCGGCGCTCGCCGCCGGCAACACGGTGGTGCTGAAGCCGGCCGAGCTGACCCCGCTGACCGCGCTCCGTCTGGCCGAGCTGGCCCGCGACGCCGGCCTGCCCGACGGCGTGTTCACAGTGCTGCCCGGCCGGGGCAGTGTGGTCGGTGAACGCTTCGTCACCCATCCGGCGGTCCGCAAGATCTGCTTCACCGGCTCGACCGAGGTCGGCACCCGGATCATGGCCGGCTGCGCGGCCCAGGTGAAGCGGGTGACGCTGGAGCTGGGCGGCAAGTCGGCGAACATCGTCTTCGCCGACGCGGACCTGGAGAAGGCGGCTGCGACCGCGCCGTACGCCGTCTTCGACAACGCCGGCCAGGACTGCTGCGCCCGCTCCCGGATCCTGGTCCAGCGCCGGGTGTACGACCGCTTCCTGGAACTGCTCGAACCGGCCGTACGGGCCGTGCGGGTGGAGGACCCGGCCCGGGACACGGCCGAGATGGGCCCGCTGATCTCCGCCGCGCACCGGGACCGGGTCGCCGGGTACGTCGACGGTGCGGACGTCGCATTCACCGGCTCGTGCCCCGACGGCCCCGGCTTCTGGTACGCCCCGACGGTGCTGCTCGCCGGCTCCCCGGCCGACCGGCACTGGCGGGAGGAGGTGTTCGGCCCGGTCGTCTCGGTGCTGCCGTTCGACGACGAGGCGGACGCGATCCGGCTCGCCAACGACACCGAGTACGGGCTCTCCGGCTCGATCTGGACCCGGGACGTCGGGCGGGCGGTGCGGGTGGCCCGCGCCGTCGAATCGGGCAACCTCAGCGTCAACTCGCACTCCTCGGTGCGCTACTGGACCCCGTTCGGCGGGATGAAGCGTTCCGGCCTGGGCCGGGAGCTGGGTCCGGACGCGCTGCACGCCTTCACCGACGTCAAGAACGTGTTCATCGGCACCGAGGAGTGATCACAGTGCAGGGACGGCTTTCCGACCGGGTGGCGGTCGTGACCGGCGCGGGCAGCGGCATCGGGCTGGCCACCGTACGGCGATTCGCCGCCGAGGGCGCCCGGGTGGTGTGCGTGGACATCGACGCCGACGCCGGTACCCGGGCCGCCCAGGAGGTGGGCGGCGAGTTCGTCGCCGCCGACGTGGCCGACGAGACGGCCGTGCGCGACCTGTTCGACGGTGTGGTGCAGCGGCACGGCCGGGTGGACGTGTCGTTCCACAACGCGGGCATCTCGCCGCCGGACGACGACTCGATCCTGGAGACCGGCCTGGACGCCTGGGAACGGGTGCTGCGGGTCAACACGACGAGCGTGTACCTGTGCTGCAAGTACGTCATCCCGCACATGCGGCGGCAGGGTAAGGGCTCGATCATCAACACCGCGTCGTTCGTGGCGCTGATGGGCGCGGCGACGTCGCAGATCGCGTACACGGCGAGCAAGGGCGGGGTGCTGGCGATGACCCGGGAGCTGGGCGTGCAGTTCGCCCGCGAGGGCATCCGGGTCAACGCGCTGTGTCCCGGGCCGGTGGCGACGCCGCTGCTGCTGGAGTTGTTCGCCAAGGACCCGGAGCGGGCTGCCCGGCGGCTGGTGCACGTGCCGATGGGCCGGTTCGGCGACCCGACCGAGATCGCCGCCGCGGTGGCGTTCCTGGCCAGCGACGACGCCTCGTTCATGACCGCCGCGCAGTTCGTCGTCGACGGCGGCATCACCGGCGCGTACGTCACCCCGCTGTGAGCGTTCGGAGAAGGCCGGTCATCGGCATCACCGCGTACGTCGAGCCGGCCGGCTGGGCGGTGTGGCGGGACGTGCCGGCGACGCTCGTGCCGCACGCGTACGTCCGGGCGGTCACCGCGGCGGGCGGCCGGGCCGTGGTGCTGCCCCCCGACGACGCCGACGCGGACGTGCTGGGGCTGCTGGACGGGCTGCTGCTGGCCGGCGGCGCGGACGTCGGCCCGGAGCGGTACGGCGAGCCGCCGGACCCGCGTACCGAGAGCCGGCCGGAG
Source organism: Micromonospora sp. Mcm103 (assembly GCF_024519755.1). Classification (NCBI taxonomy): domain Bacteria; kingdom Bacillati; phylum Actinomycetota; class Actinomycetes; order Micromonosporales; family Micromonosporaceae; genus Micromonospora; species Micromonospora sp. Mcm103. The sequence goes on along the minus strand of NZ_JALJRJ010000008.1, from coordinate 239,768 downwards.
CGCGACGCGGGGGAGGTGACGCTGCTGACCGCCGCGCTCGCCGCCGACCTGCCGGTACTGGGCGTGTGCCGGGGGATGCAACTGCTGGCGGTGGCGTACGGCGGCCTGCTGCACCAGCATCTGCCGGACGTGGTCGGGCACGACGGGCACCGTCCCGCGCCGGGCGTCTACGGGTCGCATCCGGTGCGCTTCGCCGCCGGCAGCCGGACCGCCGAGGTGATGGCCGGGGTGGACCGGGTCAACTCGTACCACCATCAGGCGGTGGCCGACCCCGGCGGCCTGGCGGTGACCGGCTGGGCCGACGACGGGGTGGTCGAGGCGGTGGAGGATCCGGCGCGGCGCTTCGTGCTCGGGGTGCAGTGGCATCCGGAGAACGAGGCCGAGCCGCGGCCGGTGGCCGCGCTGGTCCGGGCCGCGATGTCGGCCAGATCACACACCCGCGTTTCGTAGGTGCGCGGACAGCCGAATCGGCGGTCCCGCCGACCAGGCGAGGTCCACCCGAGTCGCCCCGGAGCGTCGGTTACGCCAGGATGACACGGAGGTAAGCAGCGTCGAACGGTGCGGGTGCGTTACGTTGCTCGACCTTCGGGGTAGTAGGCGGGGACGGTCGGCGTGACAGCGCCGACCGTCGTGATCATGGCCGGAGCGGGAGGCTGCATGGGCTCGGCCCAGGGGGGCGGGGGCGACAGTCGTTCGTCCCCGGCGGCCGGCGAGGCGTCACTGTCGCCGCTGCTCGCCGCGGCGTTCGCGGCCGGCGGCGAGATGGGCGAGCGGCTGCGCGCCTTCGACTGGTCCGCCACCCCGCTCGGCAGCCCGGACCGCTGGCCCGCCGCGCTCTCCCACGCGATGAGCACCATGCTGTCGTCCCGCGCCCAGATGGTGGTGTTCTGGGGCGAGCAGCACCTGGCCTTCTACAACGACGCCTACCGGCCCACCATCGGCGACAAGCACCCCGCCGTGATCGGGCAGGCCGCGCACCGGCACTGGGCCGAGACCTGGGACGTGCTCGGCCCGCTGCTGGACGGGGTGCGCCGCACGGGTGTGCCCTACCGGGGTGAGAACCACCCCTTCGTGCTGAACCGGCACGGCTTCCTGGAGGACGTCTACTTCGACGTCTCGTACGACCCGATCCGCGACGTCGACGGCACCGTCAGCGGGATCTTCTGCTTCGTCAACGAGACCACCGGGCGGGTGCTCGGCGAACGCCGGCTGCGGGCCCTGGCCGAGCTGGGAAACGAGCTGGGCGACGTGCCGAGCATGCTCGAACTGGGCCGGGCCGTCGCCCGGGTGCTCGACGCCCACCGCGCCGACGTGCCGTTCAGTGCGCTGTGGTTCCCCGACGAGCGCGGCACGCTCGTGCCGGGCGGCTGCACAGGTGTGGACCCGGTCACCGTCGCCGGTCCGCCGCCCGGGCTGCCCGACGGCGAGCCGCTGACCGCACCGCGCTGGATCGCCACCGCCGACCTGCCCGGCGCGGTGCCCCCGGACGCCGCCGGCCAGGCGCTCCTGCTGCCGCTGACCGCGACCAACGAGTCGGCCGGCGTGCTGCTGCTCGGGGTGTCCCGCCGGCTGCCCTTCACCGACGACTACCGCGACTTCGTCGACCTGGTCGGCGCGCAGGTCTCCCGGGCGGTGGGCAAGCAGCGGGCGTACGAGCAGGAACGCGCCCGCGCCGCCGAGCTGGCCGCGCTGGACCGCGCCAAGACCAGCTTCTTCGCCAACGTCAGCCACGAGTTCCGTACCCCGCTGACGTTGGTCCTCGGGCCGCTGGAGGAGATGCTCGCGGACCGGGAGCTGCCCGAGCGGTACCTCGACCGGCTCACCGTCATGCACCGCAACGGGCTGCGTCTGCTCAAGCTGGTCAACACGGTGCTCGACTTCTCCCGGCTGGAGTCCGGCCGGCTGGCCGCCCGCTACCAGCCCACCGACCTGTCCGACTACACCTCCCGGCTGGCCAGCACGTTCCGCTCGGCCACCGAGCGGGCCGGGCTGCGCCTGGTGGTGGACTGCCCGCCGCTGCCCGCGCCGGTCTACGTCGACCGGGACATGTGGGAGAAGATCGTCCTCAACCTGGTGTCGAACGCGGTCAAGTTCACCTTCGACGGCGAGATCCGGGTCCGGGTCCGCGCGACCGACGGCGCCGCCGTCCTGGAGGTGGCCGACACCGGCGTCGGCATCGCGCCCGAGGAGCTGCCGCAGGTCTTCGAGCGGTTCCACCGGGTGGCCGGCGCCCGCTCGCGTACCCACGAGGGCACCGGCATCGGGCTCGCCCTGGTGCGCGAGCTGGTCGAGATGCACGGCGGCACTGTCACCGCGCACAGCATCGTCGACCGGGGCACCACGTTCACCGTGACACTGCCGTTCGGGTACGCGCACCTGCCCGCCGACCGGGTGGCCGCGTTGTCCCCGGTTCCGCTGAGCGAATCGGAGCAGGCCCGCCTGTACGTCGCCGAGACAGCGCTCTGGACCGACGAGGTGGCCCGGCCCACCGGACTGCCCGAGGCGTCCGGCGCACCGGGTGGATCCGGCCGCATCCTGTTCGCCGACGACAACCCCGACCTGCGCGAGCACGTCGTCCGGCTGCTCTCCCCGGCGTACGAGGTGGTGGCCGTGCGGGACGGCGTGGAGGCGCTGCGGCTGGCCGTCGAGACCCCGTTCGACCTGGTGCTGACCGACGTGATGATGCCCAGGCTGGACGGCTTCGGGCTGGTCGCCGCGCTGCGCGCCGAACCGGCGACCCGGCACGTGCCGATCGTGCTGCTCTCCGCGCGGGCCGGCGCCGCCGAGGAGGTCGCCGGCCTGTCCAGCGGCGCCGACGACTACCTGACCAAGCCCTTCTCCAGCCAGGAGCTGGTGGCCCGGGTGCGGGCCAACGTCGAACTGGGCCAGTTGCGCGGGCAGATCATCCGCCGCCTGCGGGCCCTCGCCGACGCCGCTGTGGAGATCAACACCGCCCGGTCCACCGCCGACGTGGTCCGGGTGGCCGCCCGGCACGCGCTGCGCCTGGCCGAGGCAGGACGGGTCCGGGTCACCGCCACCGGGGCCCGACACGAGGAGGACGCCGGCGGCGACCTGCCTGCCGAGCCGACCGTGGTGCTGCCGCTCTCCGGCACCTCCGGCGAGCAACTCGGCGAGCTGCGCGTGTGGCGCGGAGAGGGTGGTGGCACCGAGGAGGCGGCGCTCACCGAACTGGCCCGGCTGATCGGCGTACGGCTGGAGAACGCCCAGCTCTACGAGGCCGAGCACCACATCGCCACCACGCTCCAGCACAGCCTGCTGCCGCGTACGCTGCCGCAGCTGCCCGGCGCGGTGATCGCCAGCCGCTACCTGCCGGGCAGCGCGGACGTGGAGGTCGGCGGCGACTGGTACGACGTGATGGCCACCGCCGATGACGGCCTGGTGCTGGTCATCGGCGACGTGGTGGGCAAGGGCGTACGGGCCGCCGCAGCGATGGGCCAGCTCCGCAACGCGCTGCGGGCGTACGTCCTGGAGGGCTACGACCCGGGTGAGGCGCTGACCCGGCTCAACCGGCTGGTCCACTCGGCCGGCAGCGGCTCCTTCGCCACTGTGGTCTGCCTCGGCTTCTCGCCGCGCACGGGCCGGATCCGGTACGCGAGCGCGGGCCATCCCTCACCCCTGCTGATCCGCGGAGACGAGGTGGCGTTCCTGCACGATCGGGCCCTCGGACCGCCGATCGGGGCGATCCCCGGCGCCGTCTATCCGGCCGCCGAAGGTGAACTCGCGCCGGGCAACCGGCTCCTGCTCTACACCGACGGCCTGATCGAGGACCGGTCCGCGGGCATCGACGCCGGGCTGGGCCAGTTGCGGGCCGACGCGACGGCGCGCGCCGGGCACGTGGCGGACCTGGTCGACGCCGTCATGGCCCGGGTGGCCGAGCGGTCCCGGCACGACGACGTGGCGGTGCTTGCGCTGGAAGCGGCCGAGCTGAACCGGTTCGCGCTGCGCCTGCCCGCCGACCCGACCCGGCTCAGCGTGCTCCGTAAGCGGCTGGAGGACTTCCTCGTCGCCCACCACGTCGGCGAGACCGACCTGTTCGACCTGACCGTGGCGGTCTCCGAGGCGGCGGCGAACGCGATCGAGCACCCGGTCGACCCGGTGGACCCGACGATCGAGGTCGAGGTGACGATCGCCGACCGGACGGTCACCGCGACCATCCGGGACAGCGGACGCTGGCGGGAGTCGAGCGGGTCGAGCTTCCGGGGACGCGGGCTGGCGCTGATCCAGGCGCTGGGGGAGATGAACGTGACCCGTACCGAGGCGGGCACCGAATTGACGCTGCGCCGCCGGCTGACCGATCGGCACTGATCCGCCCGTACCGGGCCTGTTGCCGGGTTGAGCTGATCAAATGGGGCAGAATTACTAGTATCGCCTCATGGGACGTGAGCCGTTCCGCCCTTCCCGCGGCAGCGGGACCGACCCGATAGGTGTGGCGTGGACGGCGATCCGCCGTACCGGCCGGGCCACTGCGCGAGATCGGCTGCGGCGGGTTCGGTTGAGCCTGCTCGTGGCGGTGCAGTGCGGGGTGGCCGCCGCAGTCGCGTGGTGGGTCGCGAAGGATTTGATCCACAACCCGCAGCCGCTGTTCGCGCCCGCCGTCGCGGTCGGCACCATCGCCAGTTCGGTGAGCCAGCGCTTCCGCCGTACGCTGCTGCTGATCGCCGGCGTGGCGGTGGGCATCACGCTGGGCGACCTGCTGGTCTCCTGGGTCGGGCAGGGATACGTACAGATCGGCGTCATCGTCGCCGTCGCGATCCTCGTCGCCGTTCTGCTCAGCGACGAGGGGGCGTTCGTCACCCAGGTCGGCGGCAGCGCGATGGTGATCGCCGTGCTGTTCCCGGCCCGGACCGACATCGCGCTGCCCCGCTTCCTCGACGGCGTCGTCGGTGGGGTGGTCGGCATCCTGGTCGCGGTCGTGGTGCTGCCCCTGCACCCGATCTACCGGATCCGACGGGCCGGCCGGCCCCTGCTCAACCAGATGGCCGCCGAGCTGGACCGCCTCGCCGACGCGGCTCTGGCCCGGGACGCCGAGCTGGCCTCTCAGGCTCTCGACACGCTGCGCCGGATCGACACCTCGGAGGTGGAGGCCGCGATGTCGGGCGCCGACGAGGTCGTCCGCCTCTCGCCGTTACGGTGGCACAACCAGAGTGCGCTGCAGGGATGGCGGCACGGCGCCATCCTCATGATCCGGTCCCTGCTGCACAGCCGCGACGTCGCGCTCAACCTCGAACGCGCGATCCGTGACGACGAGCCCGTTCCGCCGTCGCTCGCCGAGGCCGCGCGGTGCCTGGCCGAAGCCGCGCGCACCGTCGGTACGGGCTGGTCCCCCTCCGCCAGCCGGCCCTCCCGTTCCCAGCGGGCCGCGATGTCGGCCCTCCGCCGGGCTCAGGAGGCGTTGCGCAGCGGCCTGCGCGTCAGCGGCATCAACGTGGCGAACGAACTCACCATCATCGCGGTGAACACGATCCGGGCGAGCGGGGTGCGCAAGCGCGACGCCGAGTCGCTGCGTCGCGATCTCGCCCCGGACACCGCGGGGGAGCGGGGAGAGCGGCACCCCGCGCCGGATCGCGGGCAGCCGGAACGGGGGCCGGGCCTGCCACCCACGATGGGAGACGCCTCCTAGCCGGAGGGCGCCCGGCCGGTCAGTCGCGGGCCAGCCAGTCCTGGTCGCCGAGGCCGGAGATGTCCAGCACGCGCCGGACCTGCGGGGACGGCAGCACTGTCAGCGCGTCCGGGAACCGCTGGGCGAGCCGGACCACCGCGTGGATGGCGGCCGAGTCGAAGAAGGTGACCGCCCGCAGGTCGAGCGTGAGCCGCTTGGTGGGCTCGCGGAGCGCGGTCTGGAACATGGTGTCGGCGGTCGCCATGTCGACCTCGCCGGTCACCTGGACGCGCAGTTGGTCGCCGTCGACCTGCGCCGTCACGGAGAAGGCGGGCGCCGCGCCCCCTTGATCCACGGAGCAACAATGGCACAGCGTTTGCGGCACGGCAACAACCTGCCCGGCGGGCCTGTGGCGGGGGGCACACCACCCCCGGCGATAGGCTTGGGCCATGACCGTCCGTGCGCCGCTGACCCCCGGCACGCTCTCCCCGTGGCGAGCGGTCCCCGCCCACATCCCGCGCCCGGAGTACGTGGGTAAGAAGCGCCCCCAGGAGTGGCGCGGCTCGCACGTGCAGACGCCGGAGACCATCGAGAAGATGCGCGTGGCGGGGCGTCTCGCCGCCCAGGCCACCCAGCTCGCCGGTGAGCACTGCAAGCCCGGGGTGACCACCGACGAGATCGACAAGGTGGTGCACGAGTTCCTCTGCGACCACGGCGCCTACCCGTCGACGCTCGGCTACCGGGGCTTCCCCAAGTCGTGCTGCACCAGCCTCAACGAGGTGATCTGCCACGGCATCCCGGACACCACGGTGCTCCAGGACGGCGACATCATCAACGTCGACGTCACCGCGTACCTGAACGGCGTGCACGGCGACACCGACGCCACGTTCTGCGTGGGCGAGGTGAGCGAGGAGGCCCGCCTGCTGGTCGAGCGGACCCACACGGCGATGATGCGCGGCATCAAGGCCATCGCGCCGGGCCGGCAGATCAACGTCATCGGCCGGGTGATCGAGTCGTACGCGAAGCGCTTCGGCTACGGCGTGGTGCGCGACTTCACCGGGCACGGCATCGGCGAGGCGTTCCACAGTGGCCTCTACGTGCCGCACTACGACAGCCCGCGCCCCACCGACGTGATGGAGCCCGGCATGACGTTCACCGTCGAGCCGATGATCACGCTCGGCACCTACCAGTACGACATGTGGGACGACGGCTGGACGGTGGTCACCAAGGACCGCCGGTGGACGGCCCAGTTCGAGCACACCATCGTCGTCACCGACGACGGCTACGAGATCCTGACGCTGCCGTGACCGACACCCCTGCGGCACTGCGCGAGGCGCACCACGCGGACGTCTCCGGCGGCTGGCTGCGCCCGGCCGTCTTCGGCGCGATGGACGGGCTGGTCACCAACATCGCGCTGATCGCCGGTGTGGGCGGAGGTGGGGTGTCGCCACGCAGCGTGGTGCTCACCGGCACGGCCGGCCTGGTGGCCGGTGCCATCTCGATGGGGCTCGGCGAGTACACGAGCGTCCGGTCCGCGAACGAGCAGGTCGCCGCCGAGGTGGCCAAGGAGCGGCGCGAGCTGGAACGCCACCCGGAGGCCGAGGCCCGGGAACTCGCAGACGCCTGGGTCGCCCGTGGACTGTCCCGCGAGCTGGCGACGCAGGTCGCCGAGGCGGTACGCGCCAACCCGGAGGAGGCGCTGCGGGTGCACGTACGGGAGGAGTTGGGCGTCGACCCCGACGACCAGCCGAGCCCGTGGGCCGCCGCGATCTCGTCGTTCATCTGTTTCTCGATCGGCGCGCTGGTGCCGCTGCTGCCGTACCTGCTCGGCTTCACCAGCCTCTGGCTGGCGCTCGGCGTCGGCGGCGTCGGCCTCTTCGTCGCCGGTGCGATCGTGGCCCGGTTCACCAACCGCGCATGGTGGCGTGCCGGTCTGCGGCAGTTGCTGCTCGGCGCGCTGGCGGCCTGCGCGACCTACCTGATCGGCGCGCTGATCGGCGTCGGCGGCGGCATCGGCTGACGTGGGCCGCCCAGCCGGGCATCAGCCGGACAGCAGGTCGTCGATCGTGCCGTCGACCGGCCGCCCCCGGGCGGCCAGTTCCTCGGCCTGGCGGGTCAGCGCCGCGCCCACCTCGGTCATGTCCGCCCCGGCCAGCCCGGTACGCCGCACCGCGTCCCCGGGGTCGCGGAAGTAGGTGCGGCTGAACAGCCCCTGCACTGTCGCGGCGGCCAGCCGCGCCTCGCCGAGCATGAGCAGCGCCTGGTCCGTCTCGTACCACTCGGCCAGCCGCAACGCCCGGGCGTGCGCCGCGCTGCCCCGGTACCACGCCTGCCGTGCGGCGCCGGTGAACTCCGCCGGCCGGGCCCGCGCCAGGCGCGCCAGGTGCTCGTCGCGCAGCTTCGGCAGCCAGCCGGTGGGATCGTGCAGGGCGCGGGTGGTGACGTACCGGTCCGCGGCCAGCGGCCAGCGGGACGTGATCGTCGTCGCCCGGCGCAGGTAGTCGTCCGCCCCGGCCACTGTGAGGTCGACGAGCACGCCGTCGACTCGCCGGGTGGCGGGCGGCGGTCCGGCGCCGGGCCGGTAGGTGACGACGAGCAGGCCGACCTCGCGGTCCCCGCCGCCGTCGTCGTCGCCGTGCGCGAGCGGACCGTGTACGGCGACCGCCAGCACGTCGGCCGGGAACCGCCGCAGGACGGCGTCACCGACCCGCTCGGCCACCTGCCACCGTGGATCGTCCAGACGCCGCTCGGCGTTCACGTCGAGCGCCACGGTCCACCTCCGACAAAACGCCTGCGGCAACCCTAGCCAGATCGGGCCGGGCCGCCTCGGCGACGCGGATGTCGGATTGTGCGCGTCTGCGGCGAGGGCGCTCAGGTGTTCGGGACCAGGCGGAACACGCGGATCTCGCGGCCACCGGCCCGCTCGACGTACGTGCGGTACGCGGGCCACTCCTGCACCAGCCGCTGGAACAGTCGTTCCCGTTCCTCGCCGGTGACCTGCTCGGCGGTGACCGGGATCCGGCGGCCCTTGACGTCCACCTCCGCGGCCGGATTAGCCATCAGGTTGAACGTCCAGGACGGCTGGTGCTGCTGCCCCCAGTTCGAGCCGATCACCACGTAGGCGTCGCCGTCGGGGACGTACACCAGGGGGTTGCTGCGGGGCTTGCCGGAGCGGCGGCCGGTGGAGGTGAGCACCAGCGTGGGCACGAGCCCGAAGGCGACCACGCGACCCTTCGTCATCCGGCCGACCAGCCGGTCGGCCGGGACGAGCAGGCGCATGGTGGCACCGAACCAACGCTGGTGACCGAGACGGCGGGTGAGGGTTCCCAGGGCTGACATCCGACAAGTGTGCCGCCCGCACCGCGCCCCGTCACCCCCTCGGACGGTCAGTCCGCCCCAAGGTCGACTCCATTTCCCCGAAATGGTGGCATCCACCCCACCGCGATGCCGCCACTCCGGCGAAATGGTGTGGATCATGCATGGGTGGCCGGCTCAGTCGAGCCGGCGTTCGATCGGCAGGCGGGACCGGGTGAACAGCGCCGCGCCGCCCATCGCCACCATCGGCACCACGACCAGCACGGCGAGCGTCACGCCGGGCACCGTCACCGGGTACGGCGGCTGCACCGGCCAGGATTCCGCGTACCGCTGGTTGAGCGAGGCCAGGACGACCACGGCGGAGCCGAGCCCGGCGACGATGCCCAGCGCCGAACCGAGCACCGCGATCACCCCGGCCTGGCAGAGCGACAGCAGGCGGCGTACCCGGGGATCGGCCCCGACCGCCGCGAGCGTGGACAGGTCCCGGCGGCCCTCGGCGGCGGCGAGGCCGGTGGCTACTGCGGCGGCGCCGAGCGTGATCACACCGGAGGCCACCGCGAGCAGGAGCAGCATCGGGCGCTGGTCCGACGGCGGGTCGGCGGTCGCCAGCTGCGCCGACATGGGCCCGATGTCGAACAGTTCGTCGGCCAGCATCTCCATCTGCCGGTCGGTGGGGGAGCCGGCGGTGTCCAGCAGGTAGCCCATCGGCACAGCGGTCAGGCCGAGCGCGTCCGCGGCGACGGGGGAGAGCACCAGCCGGTCGACTGTGAGACCGCCGCGCAGCGCGTACGCGGGCAGGAGACGCCCGGTGGGCGGGCCGCCGGAGTTGTCGTTGACCTCCACCCGGACCTGCCCGTCCACCACCCGCCGGGCGTCGGTGACCACCACGCCGCCGGCGGCGAGCGTCCGGCGCGCGGCGGCCAGTTCGTCGTCCGGCGCGCCGGTGAGCGCGGCCAGCGCGCCGCCGTCGTCCACGAGCGCCGGCAGGTAGACGTCGACAGGTTCCTGGAAGGGGCTCACGCAGCGCGGATCCCGCCGGGCCGCGTCGGGGACCGGGCCGGCGGCGTCGTACGGGCAGCGCTGCTCGGGCGGAACGAGCGCGTACGCGGTGCAGTCGTTCTTGTCCCGGACGTCGCCGACGCACCCGGGGGTCGCGACGGACACCACTGTGGCGTCGGGCAGTACCGCGCGGGCCCGGCCGGCGACGACCTCGGCCGACGGTGGGTCCGCCGGTGTCTCACCGGAGTGGGTGAGCAGCACGTTCCCCGGCGGCAGGCCGGGTTGCCAGAGCTCTCGCGACCGGGTCTCGTCGCTGGCCACGTAGACGCCGAGCGCGACGCTTCCGGCCACCGCCGCCATCACCGCCGAGATGGCGGGCGCGGCCGAGGACCGGTTGCGGCTGGCGTCACGCAACGCGAGCCGGGGGGTCAGCGGCAGCAACCGGCCGGCCCGGCCCAGCACGCCGACCAGCGACGGGGTGCAGAACACCAGCCCCAGTTCGCCCAGCGCGACACCGGCCAGCACTCCGGTCTGCGAGGTGCGGCCGGCGGCGAACGCGGCGATCGCGGTCCCGGCGGCGGTGAGCGCCACCCCGATCAGCAGCCAGCGGCGGCGGGGCCGGGTCGCGTCGCGCCGGCCGGCCAGGCCGGTCGCCACGTCCTGCCGGGCCGCCGCCCAGGCCGGCGCCATCGCCGCGAGCACCCCGGCCAGCACCGCCGTCGCGGCGATCGCCGCCAGCGCGGCCGGGAAGATCCGGTACGCCCCGAGGCGTTCCCCGAGCAGGTACTGCTCGACGATCGGCCGGCCGGCGAACGCGGCCCCGATGCCGAGCAGCATGCCCAGGGCGGCCCCGCCGGCACCGAGCACCACCCCGTCGGCGAGCACGATCCGGCGCAGGTGGGAGGCGTCGCCACCGGCCACCGCGACGAGTGCGAGGTCCCGCCGCCGGCGCCGGACGCTCACCGCGAAGGCCGGACCGACCAGCAGCACCACCTCCAGCAGGCCCAGCCCGCCGACGACGCCGACGACGCCCGCCTCGTCGGCGTCCGGTACGGACATGCCGCGGTTGAACTCCTGCCGCCCGGGCAGCGGGTCACGGACGACGACCTGGATGCCCTGCGCGTTCAGCCGGTCGGCGAGCCCCGGTTCCAGCGGGCCGGGCAGGTCCACCAGCCAGGTGTCGCTGCCGGCTGCGGTCTCCCGGGTCACCCCGGCCAGCGTGACCACGTCCCGGAGGTTGTCCGGGTACTCCACCACCCCGACCACCCGGTACGTGGCGCCGTCGACGGTGCGGACCGGGTCGCCGATGCGGGTGTCGAGCCGGCGCAGCGCCGTCGGGCTGACCGCGATCTCGTCGGGGCGTACCGGCGGCCGGCCGTCGAGGACCTCGGCCAGCGGCCGGGTGAGCGGGTCGGTCAGGTCCAGGGCGCGCGCGTCGAGCGACTCGACGTGCCGGTTGACCCGCGTCGAGAACGTCATCCACCAGCCCGTGCGGGCGACCCGGCTGCCCTCGGGCAGCAGCGCGCGCACCTCCTCGGCGGTCGCCGGACGGGTCCGGCCGACCCAATCGCCCTCGACCGGCCAGGCCGACTCGCCCCAGGCGTCCTGCGTCACCGGCGTCAGGCTGTCCCAGCGCAGCGCGATGTCGGCGCCGCCGAGCTGGCGCTCGATGCGCTCGGCGCGGTTCAGATCCGCCATGTCGTAGCTGACGGCGGCGAAGCTGAGGCCGAACACCGGCAGCGCGATCATCACCAGCACCAGCAGCGTGCGCCGACGGGACCGCCGGGCCTCCCGGCGGGCGATTCGCAACGCGGTCCGCCACGACCCGCGTACGGCGGCGAGGCGGCCGCCGGTCACCGGCTGCTGCCGCTGAGCAGGTGGTCGACGCCGATCAACGGTGCGGTCGAGTCGACCATCACCCCGTCGCGCAGGAAGACCACCCGGTCCGCCCAGCCGGCGTGCCGGGCCTCGTGGGTGACAAGCACCCCGGCCGCCCCGGCGTCCACCCGGCGGCGCAGCAGGTGCAGCACCGCCTCGCCGGTCTGGGAGTCCAGCGCACCGGTCGGCTCGTCGGCGAGGACCAGGCGGCGCTGGCCGACGAGGGCCCGGGCGATGGCCACCCGCTGCTGCTGGCCGCCCGACATCTGGTCCGGGAAGCGGTCGGCCAGGTCCTCCAGGTCGACCTCGCGCAGCGCATCGAGGGCCGACTGGCGGGCCGCCCGTACGCCGGTGCCGTCCAGTTCCAGGGGAAGCGCCACGTTCTCCACGGCGGTCAGGCTGCCGAGCAGGTTCAGGTCCTGGAAGACGTACCCGATCCGGCGGCGGCGCAGCCGGGCCAGCTCGCGGGCGGACAGCCCGACCAGCGCCTCGCCCTCGACCACCACCTCGCCGCCGGTGGGCCGGTCCAGGCCACCGGCGAGCGCCAGCAGCGTGGACTTGCCGGACCCGGAGGGGCCCATCACGGCCACCAGCTCCCCGGCCCGCACGGTCAGGCTCACGCCGCGCAGCGCGTACACGGCGGCCTCGCCGGCGCCGTGGGTCCGGCGTACGTCCCGCAGTTCCAGCACCCCGTCGATCGGGTCCATCAGCGCCTCCCGTGCCGGGTCACCGGCGGGCTTCGTCGCCGGCCCGGTCCACCGCCTCGGGGTGGTCGACCGCCCGGATCGGCGCCGGGCGGTGCCGGACCAGGCTCGTCTCGCAGTGGTCGAGCCACCGCACCTCGGCCTCGGTCTGGAAGATCATCGCGTCCAGCACCAGCCGCCAGGGTAGATCCTCCGGCTTGTCGCTCGTGTACTTCAACCGGGTGAACTCCTGGAGCGCGCGCATGGTGGCGGTGCGCTGGGTCTGCACCACCGACCGCACGTCGACGCCGGGGGTGGTCAGCGCCAGCGCCAGCTTGATGGACAGCTCGTCCCGGGGCCGGTCGGCGCGGCTGATCGGCGTGGCGAACCACAGCGCCAGGTCCGCCCGTCCGGCGTCGGTGATCTCGTACGGCCGCTGCCCGCTCTCGTTCTCCGGCAGCGGGCGGACCAGTCCGTCACGTTCCAGCCGGGCCAGCGTCGTGTAGACCTGTCCGATGTTCAGCGGCCAGGTCGACCCGGTCGACTCCTCGAACGCGGCGCGCAGCTGGTAGCCGTACATCTGGCCGCGTTCGAGCAGGGCGAGCAGGCCGTGACGGATGGACATGACCGCGAGTATGCATACCTGGTATGCGCAACGCAACCGGAGGGTTCCGCCGGGTGACCGGCGCCGCGCTCAGGCCGGGCGGCCCGGGAACGGAACGGTGACCGGCGTCACCCCCGCCGTGCGCCGCCAGCGGGTGGCGCGCAACGCGCAGTCGGTGAGCGCGGCGAGCGCGGTGTTCCGGTCCGCGCCGGTGGTGTGCGGCAGCGCGGCCCGCCAGTGCCCGGCCGTCCGCTCCTCGATCTCCACCGCCAGGCGCAGCGCGCTCGCCCGATCCGTCACCGGGTAGGGCAGCGCGTACCCGGCCCGGTCGGCGGGCACCTGCCCGGAGCCCTCGGCGAGTTGGAGCAGCAGCGCGTCGCGGCGGGACCGGTGGGCCGCCTCGGCGGCGCGGGCCGCCGTACGCGCCGCCTCGGTCAGGTGCACGCCGATCACCCCGTACGCCCAGATCGCCGCATACTCGGCGGCGAGCGCGTCGGCGAGGGCCGTGGCCGGGCCGCCTGTCGGGTTGTTCACTTGAGCGCCTCCACGTGGGTCGCCCGGGCGGCGGCAATGGAACCGAGCAGCGCGGCCCGCTCGGCCGGCGCGGCGGCGCACGCCTTGGCCGCGTTCGTCCGGCCCTCCTGCTCGGCCCGGCGCAGCTCGGTGAGCACGGCGTCGGGTGCGGGCGCGCTCGCCGAGCCGGCGGGCGCCGGTGTGCCGGAGGGCGCCGGCCTGCCGATCACGCGGCGTAGCTCCTCGGCGTGCGCCCGGTGCGCGTCGGCGATCGGGGTGAGCCGCCCGGCCAGCGCCGGGTCGGCGGTGGCGGCGGCCCGGTAGCGGGCCTCCAGCGCGAGCGCCTCGGCCACCAGAGGCTCCAGCGCGTCCGGCTCCGGTGGCTCCTCGTCGCGGTCGAAAAGATCACAGCCGGTCAGCGGCGCGGTCGCGCCGCCGAGCGCCACGAGCCCGCCGGCGCGCAGCAGCCAGCGCCGGGAATGCCCCGCTCTGACCTGGTCGGATGGTGTTCTGCCGATCCCCACCTGACAGAGTCAACACCATTCGCGCCGTCTCGTGGGTCAGGGTCTCGGTGCGCCGCCGGGTCCGTCGGCGGTCGTTAGCGTTACGCTCTGCGCAACCACCGGGCGCGGACGCCCCGGTGGCGCGCCGGTATGGCGGGCCGATCGCCCGCACCGGCCAGGGACAACACGGCCCGTGGGCCGTGGCAACAGCAGGAGAGGTGCGCGCAATGACGCAGCGTGGCCGTGCCACCCGGTCGACGGGGCCCGCCGGGCGGCCCCGCCGGCCCGACGGCCCCCGCGGCACGGACCGGAGCGGCGCACCCCGCGGCGATCTCGCCGCCCGCCGCAACCGGCTGCGCGAGGTGATCGAACCGGTCGTCACGGCGGCCGGTTACGACCTGGAGGATCTCTCCGTCTCCCGCGCCGGCCGCCGGCACGTGGTCCGGGTGATCGTGGACGCCGACGGCGGGATCAACCTGGACGCCGTGGCGGACGTCTCCCGCGCGGTCTCGGCGGCGCTGGACGCGGCCGAGGAGGCCGGCGGCGACATCGTGGCCGGCGAGTACCAGCTGGAGGTCAGCTCGCCCGGCGTGGACCGCCCGCTCACCCTGCCCCGGCACTGGCGGCGCAACGCCGGACGGCTGGTCAAGGTCACCGTCCGCGGCGACGCGGGGGACCGCCAGCTCACCGGCCGGATCACTGCTGCCGACGACGAACGCGTGGTGCTGGAGACCGACGCCGGCCCCGCCGAACACCCGTACGCCGAACTCGGGCCCGGCCGGGTCCAGGTGGAGTTCAACCGCCTGGACGACCTGGCCGACGAGGACTTCGGTGACGACACCGACGACGACGAAGATCTGGAGGACGAGGAGAGGTGAACATCGACCTCGCGGCGCTGCGCGCCCTGGAGCGCGAGCGGGAGATCCCGTTCGACACGATCCTCGCGGCGATCGAGACCGCGCTGCTGACCGCCTACCGGCACACCGACGGCGCCGAGCCGCACGCCCGGGTGGAGATCGACCGTAAGAGCGGGGCCGCCTCGGTCTACGCGCAGGAACTGGACGCCGACGGCACGGTGACCCGGGAGTGGGACGACACTCCGCACGACTTCGGGCGGATCGCCGCCATGACCGCCAAGCAGGTGATCCTCCAGCGGCTGCGGGAGGCCACCGACGAGGTGCACTTCGGCGAGTACGTCGGCCGCGACGGTGACCTGGTCACCGGTGTGGTGCAGGCGCACGAGACCCGCCGGGAGAAGGGCATCGTCAGCGTCGACCTGGGCAAGCTGGAGGGCGTCCTGCCGCAGTCCGAGCAGGTCCCCGGCGAGCGGTACGAGCACGGCGAGCGGATCCGCTGCGTGGTCGTGCACGTCGCCAAGGGCATGCGCGGCCCGCAGATCACGCTGTCCCGGTCGCATCCCGCGCTGGTGAAGAAGCTGTTCGCGCTGGAGGTGCCGGAGATCGCCGACGGCACCGTGGAGATCGGCGCGATCGCGCGTGAGGCAGGTCACCGTACGAAGATCGCCGTGCGTTCGACCACCTCCGGCGTCAACGCCAAGGGCGCCTGCATCGGCCCGATGGGCCAGCGGGTCCGGGCCGTGATGAGCGAGCTGCACGGCGAGAAGATCGACATCATCGACTGGTCGGACGACCCGGCCACCTTCGTCGGCAACGCGTTGTCGCCGGCCAAGGCGCTGCGGGTCGAGGTGGTCGACCTGGCCTCCCGTACCGCCCGGGTGACCGTGCCGGACTTCCAGCTCTCGCTCGCGATCGGCCGGGAAGGGCAGAACGCCCGCCTCGCGGCCCGGCTGACCGGTTGGCGCATCGACATCCGGTCCGACGCGGAGACCGCGGCCCCGCAGAGCCGGGGCGGAGCTGATCACGTCCCGGAGCCGGGCGGCGCGATCTCCGGCGGCTAGGGGTAGACTTACTCAGTGGCACGACGCACGATTCCGGAGCGCACCTGTGTGGGCTGCCGGAAACGAGCGCCGGCCAGCGAGTTGTTGCGGGTCGTCGCGATCGGTGACGAGGCTGGTCACATCAGCCTCCGGCCCGATCCGGCCCGCAGACTGCCGGGTCGGGGAGCGAACATGCACCCTGATCCGGCCTGCTTCGCGCAGGCGGTGCGACGCCGCGCCTTCGGGCGGGCACTGCGCCTCACCGGGGTCCCCGACCACGGTGCGCTTGCGGAGCACGTCGACGCGCAACCCCCGACGACCGGTCAAGCCCGACCGGTCGAGGGTCGCTAGCAAGGTAGGACGACCGACATGAGCACACGATGAAGTCCCTGAAATGACCAGGCTTCAAGTGCAGGAGTGAGGTCGCTGCGGGTGCTGCCCGCACGACCTCGGAGTGAGGAGTGCAGTGGCAGGAAAGGCCCGCGTACACGAGCTTGCCAAGGAGCTCGGGGTCGAAAGCAAGACCGTTCTCGCCAAGCTCAAGGAGATGGGCGAGTTCGTGAAGTCCGCGTCCAGCACCGTCGAGGCGCCTGTCGCCCGGCGGCTGCGTAGCGCGTTCGTAGCCGGTTCGTCGGCGCCCGCCGGCCCGCCGGCTGCCGCGCCCAGTGGCCCGGCACCGACCCCGACGCCCACCCCGACCCCGGGTGCCCCCCGGGTCTCGGCCAAGCCGATGCCGCCCCGGCGTCCGGCCGCGCCGACCCCTGGACCGAAGCCCAAGGGCCCGGTCCCCGGCCCGCCGCAGCCGGCGACTCCGGTCGCCAAGCCGGCGAGCGCGCACGACATCGAAGTGGCGGCCGCCGAGGCGCGTGCCGCCGCGCTCAAGGCTGAGCAGGAGGCCGCGGTCAAGGCCGCCCAGGCCGCCCGTCAGCAGCAGCGCGAGACCGTACGCCGGGAGCCCCCGGCCGAGGGCGGTGCTCGCCCGGGTCCGCGTCCCGGCCCGAACGCCATGCCGCCGCGTCCGGGTTCCCCGGCCGCCGGTCGTCCCGGCGGTCCGGGCCAGGGTCAGGGCCCCGGTGCCCGGCCCGGCGGTCGTCCGCCGGCGCGCGGCGCCGGTAACAACCCGTTCGGCATCCAGGGCGGCCAGCAGCAGCGGCCCCCGGCCGCCGGTGCGGGCGGTCCCCGTCCCAGCCCGGCCGGCATGCCGCCGCGGCCCAGCCCGGCGTCGATGCCGCCGCGGCCGAGCCCGGCCTCGATGCCGAGCCAGCGCCCGACCACCGGCCGTCCCGGCGGCCCCGGTGGCGGTCGTGGCGGACCCGGTGGAGGCGCCGGGCGTCCCGGCGGTCCCGGCGGCGGTGGCGGTGGCTACCGCGGTGGACCCGGTGGTGGCGGCGGTGGCGGTGGCTACCGCGGCGGTCCCGGTGGTGGCGGCGGTGGCGGTGGCTACCGCGGCGGTCCCGGCGGCGGTGGCGGTGCTCCCGGCGGTGGTTTCCGTCCGGGTGGTCCGGTCGGCGGCGGTGGCCGTCCCGGTGGCGGCGGCCGTGGCCGTGGCGGTGGCGCAGCGGGTGCCTTCGGGCGTCCCGGCGGCCGGCCGACCCGCGGTCGCAAGTCCAAGAAGCAGCGCAGACAGGAGTTCGACAACCTGTCGGCCCCGACCATGTCCTCGGGCGCGCCCCGCGGTCAGGGTCAGGTCGTCCGGTTGTCCCGTGGCGCCTCGCTGTCGGACTTCGCCGACAAGATCAACGCCAACCCGGGTTCGCTGGTCCAGGAGATGTTCAACCTGGGCGAGATGGTGACGGCGACCCAGTCGTGCTCCGACGAGACCCTGCAGCTGCTGGGTGAGCACCTCGGCTTCGACGTGCAGATCGTCAGCCCGGAGGACGAGGACCGCGAGCTGCTCGCGCAGTTCAACATCGACCTCGACGCCGAGGTCGCGGCGGACCGCCTGGTCAGCCGTGCGCCGGTCGTGACCGTCATGGGTCACGTCGACCACGGTAAGACCAAGCTGCTCGACGCGATCCGCAAGGCGAACGTGGTGGCCGGCGAGGCGGGTGGCATCACCCAGCACATCGGCGCCTACCAGGTCCACGTCCCGCACGAGGGCGAGGACCGCGCGGTGACGTTCATCGACACCCCGGGTCACGAGGCGTTCACCGCCATGCGTGCCCGTGGTGCCCAGGTCACGGACATCGTGATCCTGGTGGTCGCGGCCGACGACGGCGTCATGCCGCAGACCATCGAGGCGCTCAACCACGCCAAGGCGGCGGACGTGCCGATCGTGGTCGCGGTCAACAAGGTCGACAAGCCCGAGGCGAACCCGGACAAGGTCCGCCAGCAGCTGACCGAGTACGGCCTGGTCGCCGAGGAGTACGGCGGCGACACCATGTTCGTCAACGTGGCGGCCAAGCCCGGTATCGGCATCGAGGAACTGCTCGAGGCCGTGCTGCTGACCGCCGACGCGTCGCTGGAGCTGACCGCTCCGATCGACGGGCCGGCGCAGGGTGTCGCGATCGAGGCGCACCTGGACAAGGGCCGTGGTGCGGTGGCGACCGTGCTGGTGCAGAAGGGCACCCTGCGTGCCGGTGACTCGATCGTCGCCGGTGGGGCGCACGGCCGGGTCCGGGCCATGCTCGACGAGAACGGCAAGCCGGTCGATTCGGCTGGTCCGGCCCGTCCGGTCATGGTGCTGGGTCTGACCACGGTGCCGGGTGCGGGTGACACCTTCCTGGCCGCCGAGGACGACCGCACCGTGCGGCAGATCGCCGAGCAGCGTCAGGCGCGGAGGCGGGCGGCGTCGTTCGCCAACTCCCGCGGCCGGGCCACTCTCGAGACGCTCATGGAGCAGCTCAAGGAGGGCGAGAAGACCTCGCTCAACCTGGTGCTCAAGGGCGACGTCTCCGGTTCCGTGGAGGCGCTCGAGGACGCGCTGTTCAACCTCGACATCCCGGAGGAGGTCCAGCTTCGGATCATCCACCGGGGCGTGGGCGCGATCACCGAGAGCGACGTCATGCTCGCGAGCGCCTCGTCCGAGGCGGTCACGATCATCGGCTTCAACGTGCGGGCCTCGAACAAGGTCCGCGAGATGGCCGATCGCGAGGGCGTGGAGATCCGGTACTACACCGTCATCTACCAGGCCATCGAGGAGATCGACGCCGCGCTCAAGGGTCTGCTCAAGCCGGAGTACGAGGAGGTCGAGCTGGGCACCGCGGAGATCCGCGACGTCTTCCGCTCGTCCAAGATCGGCAACATCTCCGGCTGTATCGTCCGGTCCGGCCTCATCCGCCGCAACGCCAAGGCGCGGCTGCTGCGGGACGGGGCGGTCGTGGCGGACAACCTCACGATCAGCTCCTTGAAGCGGTTCAAGGACGACGCGACCGAGGTCCGCGAGGGCTTCGAGTGTGGTCTGACGCTGGGCGGCTACAACAACGTCCAGGTCGGCGACGTCATCGAGACGTTCGAGATGCGCGAGAAGCCGCGCGCCTGACGACCACGCGTACGACCGGCCGGCGGCCGGGGCCTTCGGGCCCCGGCCGTCGCCGTTTCCGCAGGCTGCGACAATCTGCGGCGTGACCGGGTACGCACTGCTCCTCGCCCCCTCCGCCAACCGCGTCTACGCCGACGCGGCGGCCCGGCTGGCCCGCGCCGAACTGGCCGTGTTCGCCGGATCCGGCGTGCTGGACGCCGTACCGGCCGACGCGGAGGTGACGCGGATCGGCGGGGTGGAGTACCTGACGTTCACCACCGGCGGCCCCGGGCTGGGCGAGCGGGACCTGGCCCACCTGGCGAACCTGTCGGCCGCGTACGCGCTGTTCGAGCGGGTCGGCGACGACCTGCTGCGACCGGTGCCGCTGCGCCCGCTGGCCCGGTACGACTCCGACCTGATCACCATCCCCAAGTACGCCGGCAAGACCAACGAGCAGTTCACCCGGCTGCTGCTCAACGTCACGGTGCTCGCCTCCGCCGCCGCGCCGCGGATGCTGGACGGGCCGGTGGTGGTGCTGGACCCGCTCTGCGGCCGGGGCACCACGCTCAACCAGGCGCTGATGTACGGCTACGACGGCATCGGCATCGAGCGCGACAGTCAGGACGTGGAGGCGTACGCGGCGTTCCTGCGTACCTGGCTGCGCCGCAAGCGGCTCAAGCACACCGCCGAGTCGACGTCGGTGCGCCGGGACCGCAAGCTGGTCGCCCGCCGGTTCGAGGCGGTGCTCGCGCCGTCGCGGGACGAGCACCGGGCCGGGGCCACCCAGCGGGTCACCGTGCTCAACACCGACACCACCCGGGCCCGCGAGGCGTTGCGCGCCCGCTGCGCGGACGTGATCGTCACCGACGCGCCGTACGGGGTGGCGCACGGCAGCCGTACCGGCCAGGGGTTGTCCCGCAGCCCGCTGGAGCTGCTCACCGCGGCCGTGCCGGTGTGGCGGGAGCTGCTGCGCCCCGGTGGCGCGATCGGGCTGTCCTGGAACACCCACGTGGCGCCGCGGGCGCAGGCGGAGGCGGTGCTGGCCGCCGCCGGGCTGCGGGTGCTCGACGGCCCCGGCTTCGGTGACTTCGCGCACCGCGTCGACCAGGCGATCGAGCGGGACGTGCTGGTGGCTGTCGCGCCTTAATCGCGTGCCGGGCCGGGCCGCCCGGCGTACCGTTGCTCGCCGTGTATACCGGAACCGCACTGTTCGACCTGTTGCTCCCGGGTGACTCCCGGTCCCTGAAGGCCAAGCGGTCCTACGTCCGGCCGATCGTCGCCGCGTTGCGCAAGTTCGAGGTCTCCGCCGCCGAGGTGGGGGCGCTGGACCTGCACGGCCGGGCCGAGATCGGGGTGGCGGTGGTGGCCGCCGAGCCGGCCCACGTCCGCGAGGTGCTCGACTCCTGTGAGCGGCTGGTCGCCGCCCGCCCGGAGACCGAGCTGCTGTCGGTGCGCCGTCGCCTGCACGGCGCGGACGACTGACGGCGCGTCGCGCCGCACTCCGGCCGTGCCGCGCGACGGCCGGCGGCGCGCGGGTAGTGTTCTTCAGCGTTGGGCGGTCGGACCCGGCGGCGCCCACGCGCTCGCCGTCTCCGGCCGACGGCCCGGGTCGTACGGTGACCCGGCGTCGTCATGGGTACAGGTGATCCCGGAGGTGGGGGACATGACGGATCAGGCAAAGGTTCGCCGGCACGCGGAGCGTATCCGGGAACTCGTCGCGTCGGTGGTGCGCAGCCAGATCAAGGACCCACGGCTCGGCATGATCACGATCACCGACGCCCGGATCACCGCCGACCTGCGCGACGCCACTGTCTTCTACACGGTGCTCGGCGACGCGGCGGCCCAGGCGAGCACCGCCGCCGCGCTGGAGAGCGCCAAGGGCATGCTGCGCAGCACCGTCGGCAAGGCGCTGGGGCTGCGGCACTCGCCGACGCTGACCTTCGTCCTGGACGACGTGCAGGACCAGGTCAAGCACATCGACGACCTGCTGGCCGCCGCGCGTACCGCCGACGCCGAGGTGCAGCGGCTGGCCGCGAAGTCCTCGTACGCGGGTGACGCCCAGCCGTACCGGGTCGAGGACGACGAGGACGCCGACGACGCCTCGGCCGAGGACGAGGACGACGACGAGCCGCGCGCCGGCGAGCGCCGGTGACCGAGGCGGCCGGGCCCACCGAGACCGCGTGGGCAGCTGCCGTCGCCGCGGTACGCGACCTTCCCGCCGACGCGCGGGTGCTGCTGATCTGCCACGTGAACCCGGACGGGGACGCGCTGGGCAGCATGCTCGGCTTCGGGCTGGGCCTGCGCCGGCTCGGCGTACGCGATCTCCAGGCCACCTTCCCCGGCCCGCCGGAGGTGCCGGAGCCGTTCCGCTGGATGCCCGGGGTGGACCTGCTGGTGCCGCAGGACGACGCGTACCCGGCGCCGGACCTGGTGATCTGCTTCGACGCGGCGAGCGAGTCCCGGCTCGGTGACCTGGCCGACCGGCTGGACACGGCGGGCGCCTCGCTGGTGCTCGACCACCACGCCTCGAACACCGGCTTCGGCCGGATCAGCCTGGTCGACCCGCACGCCGCAGCCACCTCGGTGGTGGCGCTGGAGCTGCTGGACCGGCTCGGCGTCACGCTGGACGCGGAGATCGCGACCGGGCTGTACGTCGCGCTCACCACCGACACGGGCTCGTTCCGGTTCGAGGCGACCACCCCGGCGGTGCACGAGACGGCGGCGCGCCTGATCGCCACCGGCATCCGGCCCGGCGACATCTCCCGGCGGATCTTCGACACCCGCCCGTTCGGCGCCGTCCGCCTCTTCGGCGAGGTGCTGGGCCGGGCCACGCTGGAACCGGCGGCCGCCGACGGGCACGGGCTCGTCTGGACGTACGCCACCCGCGACGACCTGGTCCGCCACGACCAGCCCGCGTACGTGCTGGAGGCGCTGATCGACTCGGTGCGCTGCACCGCCGAGGCGGACGTGAGCTGCGTGGTCAAGCAGGCGGGCGAGGCCGAATGGGCGGTGTCGCTGCGCAGCAAGGGCGCGGTGGACGTGAGCCGGGTGGCGGTGACGCTCGGCGGCGGCGGGCACCGGTTCGCGGCCGGCTTCACCGGCCGGGGATCGCTCGACGAGGTGGTCGGCCGGATCCGTGCCGAACTCGCTGCCGCCCCTTAAGAACGGATTGTCCCTTAATCTCCGCGGTGCCGAGGCGTGGCGGCACACCGAGATGTGAGCTGATCGGCGGCTTTTCCAGGGATTACGAGGCGTGCCAGCCTTTCCGCCGTGCGTGACGCTGGGGACAATCGGGTGATGGATCATCCCCGTGAGCTCACCGTCGAGGCGCCCCGGGCCTGGGACCGGCCGGTCGTCGCCGTGCCGGTGCTGATCTGCCTGTCCCTGGTCGGCGGCCAGATGCCGTCCTTCTCGACCGCGGCGAACCTCTACATCCTCACCACCGGCGGGGGGTTGATCTGGGTCGGCCTGAGCAACCGGGTGCCCCGGCGTCCGGCGCCGCGCCGGCTGCCGTCGGTGGCGCTGTGGTGGCTGGTGCCGGTGACCGTCTTCGGGGTCTTCGAGGGGGCCACGTTCGTGATGGCGGCCGGTGACGACTTCCCCACCTTCTCCCGGCTGGCCGATCCGCTGCTGGAGGACAATCTGGCCCGGTCGGCGGCCTGGTTCGCGTGGCTGTCCGCGTTCTGGGGACTGGTGCGCCGATGATGCGCGCACTGGCGATCGGCGGGTTCGGAGTCTCGATCGTGCTGTTCGCGGTGGTCGAGTGGGCCGCGCGCCGGGAGGGTTCGCGGATCCCGTCGCTGGCCGACGTCTGCGCGTTCGTCATGCGGTACGAGGTGGGCCCGGTGCCGGTCGGCCGGATCGGGCTGTTCGGTTTCTGGTGGTGGCTGGGCTGGCACTTCCTGGCCCGCTGACCGCCCTCGCCGGAGCGGGACGACGACGTTGATCTTTCCGCATTTCGGGAACTGTAGGCAGTATCTGGAAAGTGAACGTTAATTTGGGTGCGGGACCGGCGCTTCGCGGCGCTGGTCACGGGCGGTGGTGCCGCACCCGGCCTCGCCTCCCTCCAGGGTCAGACCGACCCGGGCTCCCGCTGCCAGGCGAGCCGCTCCGGTGATCCCGGACCGCTGCCGGGCGCTCAGCCGCCGACGACTTCCGGTCGCGGCGCGATTCGCCGTCGCGCCGATCCGGAGCGCCGGGCGCCCGTAGGACCGCCACGTCCCGGCGGTCCGCACCCTGGAAGGACCTCAGATGCCCAGCAAGCGCAAGCCGCAGACCGAGACCACCACCGACGAGGCGCGCGAGCAGATGCGCCGCGCGCTGCAGACCTCGATGGACACCCGTCAGTGACGTACGCCGTCCGGCGGTGACGCCGGTCGGGCCCGAGCACCACACCTCGGCCCGACGCCGACGTCACCGCCGCACGGGAACCCGCCCGCTTCCTGGCCGGTGTGGGTAAGTAGTCGCACGCCTTGCATGCCTTACTGAGCGCGTGCCAGGATCGGCGGCGATGAGCACCACCGCCACCCCTGTCACCGCCTCGCCGCGGCGGATCGCCGCGCTCGCGCTCCCAGCCCTCGTGGTGCTGGCCGCCGAGCCGCTCTACGTCCTCGTCGACACCGCTGTGGTCGGCCACCTCGGCCGGGTGCCGCTGGCCGCGCTGGCCGTCGGCGGCACGGTCATGACGCTCACCGCCTGGGTCGGCACCGTCGTCGCGTACGGCACCACCGGCCGCTCGGCCCGCCGGTTCGGGGCGGGGGACCGGGCCGCCGCGGTGGCCGAGGGCGTCCAGGCGTCCTGGCTCGCGCTCGCCACCGGAGTGCTGGTGGCGGTCGCCATCGGCATCGGCGGCGGCGCGCTGGCGCGTACCCTCGTCGGCGGCCCCGGCGAGGTGGCCGACGCCGCCGCCGGATGGCTGCGGATCGCGGCCCTCGGCGCGCCCGGCCTGCTGCTCGCCGCCGCCGGCAACGGCTGGCTGCGCGGCATCCAGGACACCCGCCGCCCGCTGCTGTTCGTGCTCGGCCCGAACCTGCTCTCCGCGGTGCTCTGCCCGCTGCTGGTCTATCCGGCCGGGCTCGGCCTGGTCGGCTCGGCGGTGGCGAACGCGATCGCGCAGACGCTGTCCGGCGTGCTGTTCGCGGCGGCGCTCGTGCGGGAGCGGGTCTCGCTGCGCCCCCGGCCCCGGGTGATCGGCCAGCAGCTCGTGCTCAGCCGGGACCTGCTCGTGCGGGGCGTCGCGTTCCAGGCCAGCTTCCTGTCCGCCACCGCCGTCGCGGCCCGCTTCGGGGCCGCCGCGGTCGGCGCGCACCAGATCGCCGTACAGCTGTGGTTCTTCACCACACTGGTGCTCGACGCGCTGGCCATCGCCGCGCAGTCGCTCGTCGGCGCCGCGCTCGGCGGCGGCGACGCGGCGGCCGCGCGGTTCCTGGCCCGCCGCGTCGCGCTGCTCGGCGGGCTGTGCGGCGTGGCGTTCGCGGTGCTCATCGCCGCCGGCGCCGGCGTGGTGCCGTCGTGGTTCAGCTCCGATCCGCAGGTACGCGAGCAGGCCATGACGGCCTGGCCCTGGTTCGTCGCGCTGCAGCCGATCGGCGGCGTGGTGTTCGCGCTCGACGGGGTGCTGATCGGCGCGGGCGACGTGCGCTACCTGCGCAACCTCACGATCGTGTGTGCGTTCGGCGGGTTCCTGCCGGCGATCTGGCTGGCCTACGCGTTCGACCTCGGGCTGGGCGGGATCTGGGCCGGGCTGACGCTGTTCGTGGTGCTGCGGCTGGCCGGCCTGGTGCTGCGGATGCGCTCCGGCGCGTGGGCGGTGGTCGGCGCGGTCCGCTGACGCCGGTCAGCATGAGACCGGCAGCTCGATCGGGTGCTCCGGGTCGTACAGCGCGTCGGGGTCCTCGGGGGAGCCGATGCCGGCCGGGTCCAGGCCGCCGGGGCGGATCAGCCCGAGCTTCACGGCGTCGCAGTCCACGCCCGACCCGTAGCTCGACATCCGGTGCAACCAGAGCCCCCGGTCGGCCCGTGCCACGTCGCCGGCGTGCGGCAACCGCCAGACGATCTCGTCGTGCAGCACCACCACCGAGTGACCGGATCGGGAGGCGAGGTCGCGGAACCCGTAGACCCAGACGAAGTTGCTGGTCACCTCCAGCATCCGTACGCCGTCGGCCTGCCGGACGGCGCGGTAGGTGAACCGGCCCTTCGTCCGCGGCTGGTCCGGGGTGAGCCGGGCGTCCGGGGCCAGTCGGGTCGCGTACGTGGCGATCGTCTCGGTGGACCAGTCCTTCCGCACCGACTCCCGGGCAGCCGGCGCGACGTGACGCAGCAGCGGGGCCGGGCTGCCGCCGGTCATGAACGCGCGGTCCAGGCGGGCGGTCAGCATGGCGGCGCGGACCCGCGCCAGCCCGGCGGACACCTCGGCGCCGGTGAAGCCGCCGGTCGGCCGGGCCGGTGGCAGCACGATCCCGGCCGCCCCCGCCGGCCAGTCCGCCGCCGGCGTGCCGGCGAAGACATCCGGCGGGACAGTCGGTCCCGCGGTTGCCGGAGCGCCGGTGACCGCCGGGGACGGCGCGGCTGCCGGACGCCGGAGCTGCCGGTAGCCGTAACCGGCGGCACCGGCCGCGGCTGCCAGCAGCAGCACCACGCCGAGCGCGGCCGTCAGCCGGCGGGCGCGCCGCCGGCACCAGATCCGCAGGCGTACGGCGAGGCTCGGCCGGATCTCCCGCTCCAACCGGTCCAGCCAGTCGGGGTAGCCGTCCCGCTCGGATCCCCTCGGGCTCAGCACGGGTCCGCGACCTTCAGCGAGCGGTCCAGGTCGTACACGGCGTCCGGGTGCTCCCCGGAGCTGCCGGCGTCCCCGTAGGTCGGCGTGATCTCCAGTTCCAGCAGACCCTTGCTCAGACCGGCGCACTCCACGTTCGTCACGTAGGAGTTCGCGTCCCGCATCCACAGCCCTCGGGAGCCGGTGACGACGTCCGCCGGGAGGGGTACCTCCCAGATCACCGTGTCGTGCACCAGGATGACGTCCGGGACCGACGGGGCGCGGGTGCTCCGGACGGCGTAGACCCAGACGAAGTTGGTGGTGATCTCCAGGACGCGGATGTCGTACGCATCCCGGGTCGCGCGGTACGAGATCCGCCCCTGCACCCGGGGCGGGTCGTTCGTCAACCGGGTGCCGGGCCCGAGCCGGGTGGCGTAGTTGGCGGCGCCGCCGGCCGTGAAGTCCTTCCGGATGTGGGCGCGGGTGTCCGGGGCGAACTGGCGCACCAGCCGATCCGGGCTCTTCTCGGTGAAGAACGTGCGGTCCAGCCGGGCGGTGACCAGGGCCTTGCGTACCTTGGCCAGACCGTCGGCCACCTGCTTCTCGGTGAACGGCCCGGTCCGCTTGACCCGGGGCAGCGCGATCCCGGCCGCACCCTCCGGGAAGCCGGCCGCGGGGGTGCCGTCGAACGGGCCGGCGGCCGGCGGAGGCGACGCGGAGCTGACCGCCTGCTCACCGCTCGGCGGGCTCGTCGTCGGGTATGCCGTCGAGATCTCGCGCCAGCGCTGGAAGCCCTGGTAGCCCAGGCCGCCGACGAGCCCGAAGAACGCGAGTAGCGCCAGCACGACCACGCCGCCGAGCAGCTTGCCGGAGTGCCCGCCGAGCGCGATCCGCAGGCGGTCGCCGCGGCCCGGCTCGACCTCGGGCGCGGGCCGGCGCAGCCACTCGGGTACCCGTCCCAGCTCGTCCTCCGGCAAGTGGCCGGTGGGGTAGGGGTCGGGGGCGGGGCGGTGATCGGTCATCGGACTTCCCGGGCAGACGGGTCGGGGGCGCACGATCTTGACACCCCGCCGAAGCTGGGCGGTATCCCCCGCAGGGCCGATCACCGGCGTCTGGCAGGCTTGGCGGTCGTGAGCACAGACGGTCTGATCGTGGTCGACAAGCCCGGCGGCATGACGTCGCACGACGTGGTGGCCCGCATCCGGCGGCTGGCCCGTACCCGCCGCGTCGGTCACGGCGGCACGCTCGACCCGATGGCCACCGGCGTCCTCGTGATCGGCGTGGGCCGGGCGACCCGGCTGCTCACGTACGTGATCGGCGCCGGCAAGAGCTACGCCGCGACGATCCGGCTGGGACAGTCCACGGTCACCGACGACGCCGAGGGCGAGGTGGTCGCGACCACCCCGGCCGGTGCGGTCACCGACGACGGGGTACGCGCCGCGCTGGCCGCCCTCACCGGCGAGATCGACCAGGTGCCGAGCGCGGTGAGCGCCATCAAGATCGACGGTCAGCGGGCGTACAAGCGGGTCCGCGACGGCGAGGCGGTCGAACTGCCCGCCCGGCGGGTCACCGTGTCACGGCTGGACGTGCTGGCGATCCGCCGGGACGTCCCGGACGTGGTGGACGTGGACGTGGACGTGACCTGCTCGTCCGGGACGTACATCAGGGCGCTGGCCCGCGACGCGGGCGCGGCGCTCGGCGTCGGCGGCCACCTCACCGCGCTGCGCCGGACCGCTGTGGGCGGGTTCACGCTCGACGAGGCGGCCACGCTCGACCAGCTCGAGGAGCGCGCGCCGGACGTGGTGAACCTGCCGCTGGACGCCGCCGCCGCGCGGTTCTTCCCGCGCCGGGACGCCACCGCCGACGAGACCCGGGTGCTCTCCCACGGCGGGCCGCTGGCACCGGCCGGGATCACCGGGCCGTACGCCGTCTTCGACCCGGCGGGCGGGCTGATCGCTATCGTCAGCGAGCGGGACGGTCGGGCCCGCGCGGAGATCGTGCTGGCCCCGGCCTGAACGGCGCGCGGGGCGGACAGGGGAGGAACGGCATGCAGCGGTGGCGGGGGTACGAGGCGGCGCCCGGCGGCTGGGGACGCTCGGTGGTCACCATCGGCGTCTTCGACGGCGTGCACCGGGGGCACCAGGCGACCATCGGGCACGCCGTGGCACGCGCCCGGGAGCTGGGCGTCAAGTCGGTGGTGGTGACGTTCGACCCGCACCCGGCCGAGGTGGTACGCCCCGGCTCGCACCCGGCGGTGCTGACCGAGCCGGCCCGCAAGGCCGAGCTGATCGAGGCGCTCGGCGTGGACGTGCTCTGCGTGGTGCCGTTCACAGTCGAGTTCTCCCGGCTGCCACCCGAGGCGTTCGTGCACGACGTCCTGGTCGCGCACCTGCACGCCGCGCTGGTGGTGGTCGGCGACAACTTCCGGTTCGGGCACCGGGCCGCCGGTGACGTGCCGCTGCTGGAGCGGCTGGGCCGTACCTTCGGGTTCGCGGTCGAGGGCGCGCCGCTGGTCGCCGAGGCGGGGACGGTCTTCTCCTCCACGTACATCAGGTCCTGCGTCGACGCGGGCGACGTGGGCGCGGCGGCGGCGGCGCTCGGCCGCCCGCACCGGGTCGAGGGCGTGGTGGTCCGCGGCGACCAGCGCGGACGTGAGCTGGGTTACCCCACCGCCAACCTGCTGACCCACAGGTACGCGGCGGTGCCCGCCGACGGCGTGTACGCGGCCCGCCTGGTGCGCCGCGACGGCGAACCGCTGGCCGCGGCGGTGTCGATCGGCACCAACCCGACGTTCTCCGGCCGGGAGCGGCGGGTGGAGGCGTACGCGCTGGACTTCAGCGGCGACCTGTACGGCGAACGGCTGGCCCTGGACTTCGTGGCGCACCTGCGTGAGCAGCGGACATACGACGCGATCGAACCGCTGGTGGCCCAGATCGCCGAGGACGTGGAACGCACCCGCCGGGCGGTGCTCTGACCGGCGCGGGGGCACCTTGACCGGCCGTCCGTCCCGAGGGCTGGTAGGCTGACGGAGACGTCGGCTGACCGACGGGGGCCTCGCGTGCCTGCACGACGCCGCGGGTGCGAGGAACCGGTCCGTTGCACCGGTCACCACGACCGCTCCGGACCTCATCGAATGACCCACGAAACAGGGAGAACATGGCGCTCGACCAGGAAGCCAAGGCCAAGATCCGCCAGGAGTACGCCACCGCCGAGGGCGACACCGGCTCGCCCGAGGTGCAGGTCGCGGTCCTGACCAAGCGGATCGCGGAGCTCACCGAGCACCTGAAGGTGCACAAGCACGACCACCACAGCCGCCGTGGGCTGCTGCTGCTGGTCGGCCGGCGCCGCCGGCTGCTGAACTACGTCCAGAAGAAGGACATCAACCGCTACCGGTCGCTCATCGAGCGGCTCGGCCTGCGCCGATGACCTGACGGGGGAGTGGCCGCCTGGCTGCTCCCCCGTTTCCGGTACCACCGAAGAACCCGGCCGCGCGACACCCGAGAGGGAGCCGGTCAGCACCGGTCTCCGGTAGTGGCCCCCGGGAATCCCGGCACGACGCCGGCCGTCCCGGGCGCTTCGATCGAAGACCGGCCGCCTGAGCAGTTCCCGTGTCGTCGGCCGACGACGCGAAGGAGCACCACAGCACATGACCGAGACCAACCTCGGCACCGAATCCCGCACCGCGGTGATCGACAACGGGTCCTTCGGCACCCGTGAGATCACCTTCTCCACCGGCCGTCTGGCCCGCCAGGCCGCCGGCTCCGTCGTCGCCCAGCTCGGCGAGACGGTCGTCCTCTCCGCGACCACGGCCGGCAAGCAGCCGCGCGAGTCGTTCGACTTCTTCCCGCTGACGGTGGACGTCGAGGAGCGGATGTACGCCGCGGGCCGGATCCCCGGCTCGTTCTTCCGCCGCGAGGGCCGGCCCAGCGAGGACGCCATCCTCACCTGCCGGCTGATCGACCGGCCGCTGCGCCCGTCGTTCGTCAAGGGCCTGCGCAACGAGGTCCAGGTCGTCGAGACCGTCCTGGCGCTCGACCCGCAGCACCCGTACGACGTGGTGGCGATCAACGCCGCGTCGATGTCGACCAAGCTCTCCGGCCTGCCGTTCTCCGGCCCGATCGGCGCGACCCGGGTCGCGCACGTCGACGGCCAGTGGGTCGCCTTCCCGACCCTGGAGGAGCTGGAGCGGGCCACCTTCGACATGGTCGTGGCCGGCCGCACCCTGCCGGACGGCGAGGTCGCGATCATGATGGTCGAGGCCGAGGCCACCCCGAACGCGGTGGCCCTGATCTCGGGCGGCGCGACCGCGCCGACCGAGGAGATCGTGGCCAGCGGCCTGGAGGCCGCCAAGCCGGCCATCCGCGAGCTGTGCCGGGCGCAGAGCGAGCTGGCCGAGGTGGCCGCCAAGCCGGTCAGCGAGTTCCCGGTGTTCCTGGACTACCAGGACGACGTGTACGACGCGGTGGCCGACGTGGCCCGCGCCGACGTCACCGAGGCGCTGAAGATCGCCGGCAAGGCCGACCGCGAGGAGGCCCTGGACCGGATCAAGGCCAAGGTCGCCGAGGAGCTGACCGGCCGGTTCGAGGGCCGCGAGAAGGAGCTGTCCGCCGCGTTCCGCTCGCTGACCAAGTCCGAGGTCCGCAACCGGGTGCTGCGCGAGCAGGTCCGCATCGACGGCCGCGGCCCGCGTGACATCCGCCCGCTGACCGCCGAGGTCGGCGTGCTGCCGCGGGTGCACGGCTCGGCGCTGTTCGAGCGCGGCGAGACCCAGATCCTGGGCGTCACCACGCTGAACATGCTGCGCATGGAGCAGATGGTGGACACGCTGTCCCCGGAGAACCGCAAGCGCTACATGCACAACTACAACTTCCCGCCGTACTCGACCGGTGAGACCGGCCGGGTCGGCTCGCCGAAGCGGCGCGAGATCGGCCACGGCGCGCTCGCCGAGCGGGCGCTGATCCCGGTGCTGCCCTCGCGCGAGGAGTTCCCGTACGCCATCCGGCAGGTCTCCGAGGCGCTCGGCTCCAACGGCTCCACCTCGATGGGTTCGGTCTGCGCCTCGACGCTGGGCCTGCTCTCGGCCGGTGTGCCGCTGAAGGCGCCGGTCGCCGGCATCGCCATGGGCCTCATCTCCGACGAGGTCGACGGCAAGACCCAGTACGTGACGCTGACCGACATCCTCGGTGCCGAGGACGCGTTCGGCGACATGGACTTCAAGGTCGCCGGCACCCGTGACTTCGTCACCGCGCTCCAGCTCGACACCAAGCTGGACGGCATCCCGTCGGACGTGCTGGCCGCCGCGCTCCAGCAGGCGCACGAGGCCCGGCAGACCATCCTCGACGTGATGCAGCGGGCCATCGAGGCGCCGGCCGAGATGTCGGACTACGCCCCGCGGGTGACCACCGTCAAGATCCCGGTCGACAAGATCGGCATGGTGATCGGCCCGAAGGGCCAGACCATCAACGCGATCCAGGACGAGACCGGCGCCGAGATCTCCATCGAGGACGACGGCACGATCTACGTCGGCGCCACAAACGGCCCGTCCGCCCAGGCCGCAGTCGACCGGATCAACGGGATCGCCAACCCGACGCTGCCCAAGGCCGGGGAGCGGTTCCTCGGCACCGTGGTGAAGACCGCCGCGTTCGGCGCCTTCATCTCGCTGCTGCCGGGCCGCGACGGCCTGCTGCACATCTCCAAGGTGGGCGACGGCAAGCGGGTCGAGAAGGTCGAGGACTACCTCAACGTCGGCGACAAGGTCGAGGTGGAGATCGCGGACATCGACGCCCGCGGCAAGATCTACCTGGACAAGGTCCGCCCGGAGGGCGCCGAGGCGCCGGCCGCCGCCGAGGGTGCCGACCGTCCGTCCGGCCGGGACCGCGGCGGCGACCGCGGCCCGCGTGACCGGGGTGACCGGGAGCGCCGCTCCGAGGGTGGCGAGCGCCGCTCCGAGGGTGGCGAGCGCCGCTCCGAGGGTGGCGAGGGCGGCGGCGAGTCCCGTCCGCGCCGCCGGACCCGGCACAGCTGATCCACCGACCGGCCCGGGTGACGTCCGCGTCACCCGGGCCGGCCCACGGCTCCAGGTCGCCTGCGCGAGCTGGAGCCGTCGTACGTCCCGCCGTTCCTCGTCATCCGGAGAGCAGGTTTCTCGTGAGTTCGTCAGGCGCCTCGACGGGACGGGGGGTGGCGCCGGCCGGCTCGGCTGCCCGCGCGGTCACCCGTACGCTCAGCGACGACCCGCTCGGCGGCACCGTCCGCCGTACCGTGCTGCCCAGCGGGCTGCGGGTGCTCACCGAGGCGATCCCGGCGATGCGCAGCGTGTCGTTCGGCATCTGGGTGGCGGTCGGCTCGCGCGACGAGACCGGCACGCAGGCCGGCGCCGCGCACTTCCTGGAGCACCTGCTGTTCAAGGGCACCAACAAGCGCAGCGCGCTGGAGATCTCGGCGCATATCGAGGCCGTGGGCGGCGAGACCAACGCCTTCACCACGAAGGAATACACCTGCTACTACGCGCGGGTGCTGGACGAGGACCTGCCGCTGGCCATCGACGTCATGTGCGACCTGGTCGCCGACTCGGTGCTGGCCCCCGCCGACGTGGAGACCGAACGCGGCGTCATCCTCGAAGAGATCGCCATGCACGACGACGAGCCCGGCGACGAGGTGCACGACCTGTTCGCCCGCGCCGTCTACGGCGACCACCCGCTGGGCCGGCTCATCTCCGGCACCGAGGAGACGGTCACGCCGATGACCCGGCGGCAGATCCAGGGCTTCTACCGCCGCCGCTACACCGCGCCGCAGATCGTGATCGCCGCCGCCGGGAACCTCGACCACGCCGCAGTGGTCAAGCTGGTCCGGCAGGCGCTGCGCGGCACCCCGCTGGACACCGACCCGGCGTCGCCCGCGCCGCACCGGTCGGCCACCCCGGCGGTACGCACCAAGCCGGCCACCACGCTCGTCGAGCCGAAGGAGACCGAGCAGGCGCATGTCATCCTCGGCTGCCCGGGGATCGACCGCACCGACGACCGGCGGTTCGCCCTCGGCGTGCTGAACAACGTGCTCGGCGGCGGCATGTCCAGCCGGCTGTTCCAGGAGATCCGGGAGCAGCGCGGCCTGGCGTACTCGGTCTACTCGTACGCCAGCCAGTACGCCGACAGCGGCGTGTTCGCCGTCTACGCCGGCTGTGCGCCGGGCAAGGTGGACGAGGTGCTGGACCTGACCCGCGCGGAGATGGCGCGGGTGGCCGCCGAGGGGATCACCGAGGCGGAGCTGGCCCGGGGCAAGGGGATGAGCAAGGGCTCGTTCGTGCTCGGGCTGGAGGACACCGGCTCGCGGATGAGCCGGCTCGCCAAGGGCGAGCTGCTCTACGGCAACCTGATGCCGGTGGACGACCTGCTGTCCCGGGTGGACGCGGTGACGCTCGACGACGTGAACGCGCTCGCCGCCGACCTGCTCGGCCGGCCGATGTCGCTGGCCGTGGTCGGCCCGTTCGACTCCGGCAGTTTCGCGGCCACGAGCTGAGCGGCCCACCGGTCCGCCGGATCCCGTGCCGGGCGCTGGGATAGGTTGTGGGCCGTGACTGAGCAGCAGAAGACGGCGGCCCGGGTCGGTGTGCTGGGTGCCCGGGGCCGGATGGGCATGGAGGTCTGCAAGGCGGTCGACTCCGCCGCCGACCTGGAGCTGGTCGCGGCAGTCGACCAGGGCGACGACCTGGACGCGGTGGCCCAGGCGGGCGCCGGGGTGGTCGTCGACTTCACCACCCCCGACGCGGTCATGGACAACCTGCGCTGGTGCGTCGAGAACGGCGTGCACGCGGTGGTGGGCACCACCGGCTTCACCGAGCAGCGGCTCGCCGAGGTGCGCGGCTGGCTCGCCGACCGGCCCGGCGTGGGCGTGGTGATCGCCCCCAACTTCGGCATCGGCGCGGTGCTGATGATGCAGTTCGCGGCGCGCGCCGCCCGCTACTTCGAGTCGGTCGAGATCGTCGAGCAGCACCACCCGCGCAAGCTGGACGCGCCGAGCGGCACCGCCACCCACACGGCCCGGCTGATCGCCGCGGCCCGCGCCGAGGCCGGTCTGGGGCCCGCGCCGGACGCCACCCGCGACGAGGTGGCCGGCGCCCGCGGCGCCGACATCGACGGGGTACGCGTGCACGCGGTACGCGCCACCGGCCTGGTCGCCCACCAGGAGGTGCTGTTCGGCACCACGGGTGAGACGCTCACCATCCGGCACGACTCGTACGACCGGGTGTCGTTCATGCCCGGCGTGCTGCTCGCGGTCCGTGAGGTGGGCCGCCGGCCCGGGCTGACGGTCGGCCTGGACGCCCTGCTCGACTGACCCGCCGCGGTGTGCCCCCGGCCTGCTGCGGGAAACCGTTTTGCCTGGTCGGGGGCGTCGACCTAGGCTGCTTTTCATGATCGATTCCGGACACTCCGACCGCACCGGCCGCCGGGTGACGCTGCGCCCGCTGGACGACGACAACTGGCGGGCCGTGGCGGACGTCGCGCCGCACGACGACCAGCGCGCCTTCGTGGCCGCGCTCGCCGCCCGCTACCTGCTTCTCACCGAACGCTCGGACGTCTGGAACTCGCTTGCCGTGTACGCCGACGAGACGGTCGTGGGCCACGTCATGTGGGGCGTGGACGACGACGAGTCGCGCTGGATCGGCGGCATGGTGATCGACGCCGCCGAGCAGGGCCGGGGCCTGGGCCGCGCCACGGTGCGGACGCTCGCGGACTGGCTCGCCGAGGCTGGCCGGCCGATCCGTCTCAGCTACCACCCCGACAACAAGCCCGCCGCCGCCCTCTACACGTCCCTGGGCTTCCACCCCACAGGCGCGATGGAGGACGACGAACTGGTAGCCGAACTCCTCCCCCCAGCCTGACCCTCACCCCCGGGCTTGCCCCCGGTCGATCATGAGGTTGGCGGCCTTTTCGATCTCCCCGACTGCCGCCAACTTCATGATCGACGGGGTGGGGTGGCGGGTGGGGTGGCGGGTGGGGTAGCGGTCCTGCCCCGTGCCGGGACCGCCGGCCCACCCACGCGAGGGTGGACCGGCGAGACGAGCGGAACTCATCGCTGCGGCGGAAGATTTTCCTCCGGGACCGCCACGTGGAAGCGGAGCTGGGGGACGAGCATGTCGTCCACGTCCAGCGCGCGGGTCGCGCCGTCCGGCTCCCAGCCGGTCGAGCCGAGGAACTTCCGGGTCGCCGCGTCGGCGTCGAACGTCCACGCCACCGCCCGGGTCAGCCCGTCGGACCGCCAGTGGTCGACAGCCGCGGCGAGCAGCCGGCTGCCGTGCCCGCGCCGCCCCCACCGGGGCTCGACCAGCAGGTCCGTCACCGCCGCGACGTCCGAACCGAGCGCCTCGGCCGGCTCGTCCGGGGCGAGCGCGTCGGCGTCGGCCGGACCGGAGGCGACGAACCCCACCAGATAGGATTGCGCCGCCTGTTCGACGGCGACCAGCACCCGGTGCGCGCCCGAGGGCGGCTCCTGCACCGCCGCACTCCACCGCCGCGCGAGGTACGCCTCGTCGAGGTTGTCGAGCACGTGCCGGGGCAGGATCCGGCGGTACGCGACCCGCCAGGTCGCGAGCTGGATGCGTGCGATCTCGCCGGCGTCCTCGGGACGCGCGGGCCGGACGTAGCCTGCAGCCATGGCACGTGAGCCTACGCAGGGCGAGGAGGGTGACGGTGGCGCAGGGTGCCGGGCGGGCGGTCGCGCAGGTCGTCGCCGTGGTGGCGCTCGCCGCGGCGGTCACCGTGTTCCTCTCCGTGGCGGCGGTCAGGCACGGCTTCTTCGACCTGCAGGTCTACTACGGCGCGCTGACGTACTGGGCGCGTGACGGCGGGGAGATCTACGACTTCCTGCGCCCCGGCACGCAGTACGGCTTCACCTACCCGCCGTTCGCCGCCCTGGTGATGCTGCCGATGGCGTACCTGCCGTGGGGCGCGGCGATCGTGGTGAGCGTGACCGCGACGGTGCTGGCGAGCGCCGTGGTGATCTGGCGGCTGCTGGACCCGGTGGCCCGCCGGTCCGGCTGGACGCGCTGGTTCGCGCTCGCTGTCGCGCTGTGCCTGGCCGCCGCGTACGAGCCGATGCGCGAGACGGTCAACTTCGGCCAGGTCAACATGCTGCTGCTGTTCCTGGTGGCGGTGGACCTGCTGTGGCTGCTGCCGGCGCGCAGCCGCTGGGCGGGCGTGGGCATCGGCCTGGCCACCGCGATCAAGCTGACGCCCGGCATCTTCATCGTCTACCTGCTGGTCACCGGCCGCTGGCGGGCCGCGCTGACCACAGTCGGCACGGCCGCCGTCGCCACGCTCGTGGCCGCCGGGCTTTTCCCCGACGCCTCCCGGGAGTTCTGGACCGAGGCGCTGTGGAACACCGACCGGGTCGGTGAGCTGGCGTTCGTCTCCAACCAGTCGCTGCGCGGGGTGGTGGCCCGGCTCGACCCGCAGCATCCGAGCACGATCGCCTGGCTGGCGCTCGTACTCCTGACGCTTGTGATCTGGGGTTGGCGTTCGCGGGCGGCGGTGGCCGCCGGCGACGAGGCCA
The DNA here is from genome assembly GCF_024519755.1 of Micromonospora sp. Mcm103. Taxonomy (NCBI): domain Bacteria; kingdom Bacillati; phylum Actinomycetota; class Actinomycetes; order Micromonosporales; family Micromonosporaceae; genus Micromonospora; species Micromonospora sp. Mcm103. Next base: position 202,994 of record NZ_JALJRJ010000008.1, on the reverse strand, counting down.
CCGGCCTGGCCCTCACCGGCGCCGTGATGTGCCTGGTCAGCCCGGTGACCTGGGTGCACCACCTGGTCTGGCTGCTGCCCGGGTTGATCCTGCTCGTCGACAACGGCATGGCGGCGCCCGCCCGCAGCCGGCGGCGCCGTCTGCTGCTGGCCGCCGCGCTGACCGGGTACGCGCTGCTGTGCAGCCGGATCGTCTGGTCCTGGGAGAAGGACTTCTCCGGCGTGGACGGGTTCCTCGGCAGCAACACGTACGTGTGGATCAGCCTGGCGCTGCTGCTCGGGCTGCCGGTCCGGCGCTGGCTCACGCCGGCGGACGGCGCTCGTCCCGGCGACGGCGTCCCGGCCGGGTCAGCCTCCGGTGGTGTACCGCAGCTCGCGGAGCAGGATCGGGGTGCGCCCGCCGGAGAGCGGCACCGGGTAGGTGGACTCCTCGCCGTCCGGTAGGTGCCCGGCCCGTTCGTAGAAGCGGCGGGCACGGGCGTTGTCGGCGAGCACCCAGAGCCGGTAGGTGGTCCAGCCCCGCTCGGCCAGGCCGTCGCGGGCCGCCGCGAGCAGCGTCCGCGCGGCGCCTGAGCCCCAGTGCGCGGGCTCCAGGTAGATCGCCAGCAGCTCGCCGTGCGCCGGGTCGAGGTCGCCGCGGTCCTGGTTGTTCCGGTACGGCCCGAACGTGGTGAACCCGACGATCGTGCCGCCGTCCTCGGCGACGAGCGTGGTGAACGGGTGCTCCGGGTCGGCGGTGCCGAGGTCGCGGCGGCGCTGTGCCCAGGCGCGCGGGTTCAGCCGGCCCAGCACCTCCTCGGGCATGATCCCGGCGTACCCGGCCTGCCAGCCGTGGACGTGCACCCGGGCGATCGCCTCGGCGTCGTCCGGTTCCTCCCGGCGAATGGTGAGCACCTGTCCGTTCTATGCCCCGACGGGCGATCGGTCCAGCCGCCGCTCCCGGTGTCGTACCGCTGGATTAGGGTCGCCGGCGATGGCCGTACCGGAATCGCTCTCCCTCGCCCAGGCCCGCCGGATCGCCCTGGCCGCCCAGGGCTTCGCCGACCCGGCGCCTTCAGGCGTGCCCACCCGCCGCCACCTGCGCCGGGTGCTCGACCGGGTCGGGCTGATCCAGATGGACTCGGTGAACGTGCTTCAGCGGGCGCACTACCTGCCGCTCTACAGCCGGCTCGGGCCCTACCCGACCGCGCTGCTGGACACCGCCGCCTACCGCCGCCCGCGTGAGCTGTTCGAATACTGGGCGCACGAGGCGTCACTGGTGCCGGTGGGGCTGCACCCGGCGTTGCGCTGGCGGATGGCCAAGGCCCGCGACGAGGCGTGGGGCGGGATGCGCCGGATCGCCGAGGAGCAGCCCGAGCTGGTCGCCTGGGTCCGTGACGAGGTGGCCGCCCGAGGGCCGCTGACCGCGGCCGAGATCGAGCACGACGCCCCACGGGAGACCGGCAACTGGGGCTGGAACTGGTCGGCCGTGAAACGGGCGCTGGAGTTCCTGTTCTGGGCCGGCGAGGTCACCGCCGCCGACCGCACCAACTCGTTCGCCCGCCGCTACGACCTGCCCGAGCGGGTGCTCCCGGCCGCCGTGCTGGACGCGCCCACCCCGACCGACGCCGAGGCGCACCGGTCGCTGGTGTCGATCGCCGCCCGCGCGCTCGGCGTCGCCGCCGAGCCGGAGCTGCGCGACTACTTCCGGCTCCCGGTCGCCGGGGCGCGGCGGGCGGTGGCCGAACTGGTCGAGGCGGGCGAGCTGACCCCGGTCACGGTGCAGGGCTGGCGGCACCCCGCCTACCTGCACGCCGAGGCGCGGCTGCCCCGCTGGGTCCGCGGCAACACGCTGGTCAGCCCGTTCGACCCGCTGGTCTGGGAGCGGGCGCGCACCGAGCGGCTGTTCGGCTTCACCTACCGGATCGAGATCTACGTGCCGGCGCCGCAGCGGGTCTACGGCTACTACGTGCTGCCGTTCCGCCAGGGCGAGCGCTTCACCGCCCGGGTCGACCTGAAGGCCGACCGGAAGGCCGGGGCGCTGCTGGTGCCCGCCGCCTGGGTCGAGCCGGGCGCCGACCCGGGGGAGACCGCAGTGGCGCTCGCCGCCGAGCTGTACCGGCTCGCCGGCTGGCTCGGCCTGGACGCGGTCGCCCCGCCCGCCGCCGGCGACCTGGCAGGGCCGCTGGCCGCCGCGCTGGTGGGCGTGGCCGGTGTACGGTGAGCGCGTGACGAGCGTTGACCGGCCTGCCACCGCGCCCGACCCGCACACCGAGCCGCACGGGCCCGCGCAGCCGGAGTCCGGGCCGCAGGGCGAGGCGCACGCTTACGCGTACGCCGGGCAGCCTTCGCACGCCGAGACGCACGCGCACGCCGGTCCGCACGCTCCCGCCGGAGCACCCGGAGCACCCGGAGCGCCGTGGCCGGGTTACCCGGCGGCGTACCAGCCGGTCGAGAGCGACCGGCTCACCCGGCTGGTGATGCGCCTGCACGCCCGCGCCCCGCGCTGGGCGGTGCCGCTCGCAGCGCTCGGCTGCGTCGGCCTCGGCATCGCGTACGCGCTGGTCAGCGACCCGACCCGCAGCGACCCGGACGCCGCGCCGACCTGCCTGCTCAAGCTGACCACGGGGCTGGACTGCCCGGGCTGCGGCGGCACCCGCGCGCTCTGGTACGTGCTGCACGGCGATCTGCCCGCCGCGGCCCGGCACCACTTCCTGTTCGTCTTCGCGCTGCCGTTCCTGACCTGGCTCTTCGTGGCCTGGGCCGGCAACCGGGCGTTCGGCTGGAAGCTGCCCGAGGCCCAGTTCAGCCCCAAGGTCATCGGCGTGTTCCTGGCCGCCTGGGGGGTCTTCTCGGTGGTCCGCAACCTACCGTGGGCCCCCTTCACCTCGCTCTACGTCTAGCCGGAGCCCAGCCCTCGCGAGATCTTGGTACGAAACGGCCCCCAGAGGGGCGCTTTCCTACCAAGATCTCCTTCGGGGCCGATCGCCGAGCCGGCGGTGCGGCCGCGTGGCCGATTTCCACGGCGGGGGGCGGGCCCACTACAGTCGCAGGAATGCCGGAGATGGTTCAGCCCCAGGTCAAGTTGATCGCGTGGACCCAGTTCCAGGCACCCGAAGAGGTGCCCTGGTCCACCGACGCCGACGGTGGGCAGGCGCTCGCCGAGTTCGCCGGCCGGGCCTGCTACCAGAGCTGGAAGAAGCCGAACCCGGCCACCGCCACCAACGCCGGTTACCTGGCGCACATCCTGGAGGTCGGTCACCTGAGCGTGCTGGAGCACGGCTCGGTGAGCTTCTACTTCAGCGGCGTCTCCCGCTCGTTCACGCACGAGCTGATCCGGCACCGGCACTTCTCCTACTCGCAGCTCTCCCAGCGCTACGTGCCCGAGCGGGACGCCGCGATGGTCGAGCCGTCGGTGATCGCCGACGACCCGGAGCTGCACAAGAAGTTCGTCGAGGCCACCGACGCGGCGGTGCGGGCGTACACCGAGTTGCTGGAGGGGTTGGAGGCCCGCTTCACCGACGAGCCCAACCCGACGCTGCGCCGCAAGCAGGCCCGCCAGGCGGCCCGGGCGGTGCTGCCGAACGCCACCGAGACGCGGATCGTGGTGACCGGCAACTACCGGGCCTGGCGCCACTTCGTGAAGATGCGCGCCACCGAGCACGCCGACGTGGAGATCCGCGAGCTGGCGGTGGAGTGCCTGCGCCAGCTCAAGGGCGTCGCGCCGAACGTCTTCGCCGACTTCGAGATCTCCACCCTGCCCGACGGCACCGAGGTGGCAGCGTCGCCGCACGCCGAGTGACTCGTCGCCCTTCGCCGCCGGGCCACCGGCGGCCGTCCGCTAGGTTGTGAGCATGACGCACGACCACTCCGCCGCCCCGAGCCGGGGCGCGTCGCGCCCGTTCGGGCGAGTGATGACGGCCATGGTGACCCCGTTCACGCCGGACGGCGGCCTGGATCTCGACGGCGCCGCCCGGCTGGCCGAATACCTCGTCGACGAGCAGGGCAACGACGCGCTGGTCCTCAACGGCACCACCGGTGAGTCCCCGACCACCACGGAGGCGGAGAAGGAGTCGCTGATCCGCACCGTGGTCGAGGCGGTCGGCGACCGGGCCCGCATCGTCGCCGGGGTGGGCACCAACGACACCCGGCACACCGTCGAGCTGGCCACACAGGCCGAGAAGGCCGGTGCGCACGGCCTGCTGGTGGTCACGCCGTACTACAACAAGCCACCGCAGGCCGGCCTGCTGCGGCACTTCACCACCGTCGCGGACGCCACCGGCCTGCCGGTCATGCTCTACGACATCCCGCACCGCGCGGGCGTGGCGATCGCCACCGAGACGCTCGTGAAGCTGGCCGAGCACGGCCGGATCGTCGCGGTGAAGGACGCCAAGGGCGACCTGTTCGCCACCGCGGAGGTGCTCGCCCGCACCGACCTGGCGTACTACAGCGGCGAGGACGCGCTCACCCTGCCGATGCTGTCGATCGGCGCGGTCGGCGTGGTCGGCACCTCCACCCACTTCACCGGCGCGCTGACCAAGCAGATGATCGAGGCGTTCGAGGCGGGCGACAACGCCCGGGCGCTCGCCCTGCACCGGCGGTTGCTGCCGCTCTACACCGGCATCTTCCGCACCCAGGGCACGATCCTGGTCAAGGCCGGCTTGGGGGCGCAGGGTCGCCCGGCCGGCCCGGTGCGGCCGCCGCTCGTCGACGCCACCGGTGACGAACTGGCCCAGCTGCGCGCCGACTGCGCCGCGGCGGGCCTGCCCCTGCCCGAATGAATCAACGACACGACGGACGCCGCGCGACGGCGTCGCAGAATGAGGTGACGCGTGACCGAGGCGCACATCGAGGGTGAACTGCCCCCGCCGCTGCCCGAGGGCGGCCTGCGGATCATCCCGCTCGGCGGACTCGGCGCCATCGGCCGGAACATGACCGTCTTCGAGTACGACGGCAAGCTGCTGATCGTCGACTGCGGGGTGCTGTTCCCCGACGTCGAGCAGCCGGGCGTGGACCTGATCCTGCCCGACTTCGGCCCGATCCTGGACCGGCTGGCCGACGTGCAGGCGATCGTGCTCACGCACGGCCATGAGGACCACATCGGCGCGGTGCCGTACCTGCTCGCGCACAAGCCGGACATTCCGCTCGTCGGCTCGCAGTTCACGCTCGCGCTCGTCGAGGCGAAGCTGGCCGAGCGGCGGATCCAGCCGTACACGCTGACCGTGCGGGAGGGCGGCCGGGAACGGCTGGGCCCGTTCGAGTGCGAGTTCTTCGCGGTGAACCACTCGATCCCGGACGCGCTGGCGGTGGCCATCCGTACGCCGGCCGGCCTGGTGCTGCACACCGGCGACTTCAAGATGGACCAGCTTCCGCTCGACGGGCGGATCACCGACCTGGCCGGGTTCGCCCGGCTCGGTGCCGAGGGCGTCGACCTGCTGCTGTCCGACTCGACGAACGCGGAGATCCCCGGGTTCGTCACGCCGGAGAAGGAGATCGGCCCGGTCCTCGACTCGATCTTCGCGAAGGCCAAGGGGCGGATCATCGTCGCCTCGTTCGCCTCGCACGTGCACCGGGTGCAGCAGGTCTTCGACTCGGCCGTGGAGCACGGCCGCAAGGTGGCGCTGATCGGCCGGTCCATGGTCCGCAACATGGGCATCGCCCGCGACCTGGGCCTGCTGAACATCCCGGCCGGCCTGGTGGTCGGGATCGAGGAGGCCACGAACCTGCCGCCCGAGCAGATCGTGCTGATGTCCACCGGTTCGCAGGGTGAGCCGATGAGCGCGCTGGGCCGGATGGCCAGCGGCGACCACCGGCACATCACCATCGCGCCGGGCGACACGGTGGTGCTGGCGTCCTCGCTGGTGCCCGGCAACGAGACCTCGGTCTACCGGGTGATCAACCGGCTGGCCCGGGCCGGCGCCGTGGTGGTGCACAAGGACGTCGCGAAGGTGCACGTCTCCGGCCACGCCCCGGCCGGCGAGCTGCTCTACCTGCTCAACGTCGTACGCCCGAGCAACCTGATGCCGGTGCACGGCGAGTGGCGGCACCTGCGGGCGCACGCCCGGCTCGGCATCGAGTCCGGCGTCGCGCCGGACCGGGTCGTGCTCTGCGAGGACGGCGACGTGGTCGACCTGGTCGAGGGCCGCGCCAGCCTGGTCGGGCGGGTCAAGAGCCGGTACGTCTACGTCGACGGTCTCGCCGTCGGTGACGTCAGCGAGTCGCTGCTCACCGAGCGCCGGATCCTCGGCGACGGCGGGTTCATCGCGACGACCGTGGTGGTCGACTCGGTCACCGGCAAGGTGGTCGCCGGGCCGACCGTCTCGGCGAAGGGCTTCTCCGAGGACCCGGAGGCGTTCAACCCGGTGGTCCCGCTGGTCACCGAGGCGCTGAACCGGGCCGCCGCGGACGGCATCACCGACCCGCACCAGCTCCAGCAGATCGTCCGCCGCACGGTGGGCCGCTGGGTCAACGACGCGTACCGTCGCCGGCCCATGATCGTCCCGACCGTCGTCGAGGTCTGACCCGACCGCGCCGCGCGCCGGTCCACCGTCCGCGGTGGGCCGGCGCCGTCGCTTTCCGGGTACGCCCCGACACGGCGCGTCGAAACGTGCCGCCGGTACTCATCCGATCGGCGTCCGTCTCCGTACCTCCCGGTGGCCGGCGTGCCCCTGCGCCGGTCGGGAGGAGCGTGGCGGATGGACCGCAGACGGATGACAGTCATCGGCGTACTGGTGGCGGCGGCCGGGTTGACGGCGGCGGTGACCGTACCGTCGTTCGCCGGTGAGGAACCCCGGCGGGCCGCGCCGGCGGCCGACGGCGTCGCGCCGGAGGTCCTCGACGCGATGGGCCGCGACCTTGCGCTGACCCGCGACCAGGCGGCGAAGCGGCTGCGGACCGAGCGGTGGGCGGCCGGCACCGTCACCCGGCTGCGCGGTGAACTCGGCGCCGGCTACGGGGGCAGCTGGCTCAGCGCGGACGGCGCCACGCTCACCGTGGCGGTGGCCGACCCGGCCGGCGAGGTGCGGGTACGGGCGGCGGGCGCGGTCCCGAAGCGGGTGGCGCGGGGCGTCGCCGAGCTGGACGCGGTGAAGTCCCGGCTGGACGCGGCGGGCGCCGACGCCAGCCCGGACGTGGCCGGCTGGTACGTCGACGTGGCAGACAACGCGGTGGTCGTGATCGCCCGGCCGGGCGCGGAGGCCGACGGCCGCCGGCTCGCCGCCGCCGCGGGGTCGAAGGCCGGGATGGTCCGGGTGCGTACCGCCGACGAGGCCCCGCGTCCGCTGTTCGACGTGCGGGGCGGCGACGCCTACCTGATCAACAACGCGGGCCGCTGCTCGGTCGGCTTCTCTGTGGTCGGCGGGTTCGTCACCGCCGGGCACTGCGGCCGGCCGGGGGACCGCACCACCGGGTCCAACCGGGTCGCCCAGGGCACGTTCGCCGCGTCCTCGTTCCCCGGTGACGACTGGGCGTTCGTGCGGGTGAACGCCGACTGGACGCCGCAGGGCGTGGTGACCGACTTCGCCGACGGCGGCACGGTGGCGGTGAACGGCTCCACCGAGGCGCCGGTGGGCGCGTCGATCTGCCGGTCCGGCTCCACCACCGGCACGCGCTGCGGCCTGATCCAGGCGAAGAACGCCACAGTCAACTACCCGGAGGGCACCGTCACCGGGCTGACCCGGACGAACGTCTGCGCCGAGCCGGGTGACTCCGGCGGCGCGTGGCTCTCCGGCGACCAGGCGCAGGGCGTCACGTCCGGCGGATCCGGCGACTGCACCCGGGGCGGCACCACGTTCTTCCAGCCGGTCAACGAGATCCTCCAGCGCAACAACCTGACGCTCGTCACCGCCGGCGACCAGCCCGCGCCCACGCAGCCGCCGGCGGGCGGCGGCGAGACCACCCCGCCCGCGACCGCCGAGCCCACCCCGCCGGCGGGCGACACCGAGTGCTCCGGGCAGGTGAGCCGGACCGGCCGGATCGCCGCCGGACGGACCCAGATCCAGCCGGACGGGCGCTTCTACCGGGTGCCCGACGGCACCCAGGAGGCGTGCCTGTCCGCGCCGGACGGCGCCCGGATGGTGCTGGAGCTGCAACGCTTCACCGGCGGCGCGTTCCGCACCGTGGCCCGCGCGGCCACCGCCGACGGCACGGCCCGCCTGACCGCCGAGACGTCGGCCGGCGCCTACCGGTACCGCGTCGTCGGGTTGTCCGGCTCCGGCGAGTACACGCTGGCGTTCTCCGCCCGCTGACCGCCGCACCCAGACCGCGGCCCCCGACCACCACCGCCCGGTGGCCGGGGGCCGCGCCGCGTCCGCGGCACTGTCGGTCGGTGCGGCGGCTCAGGGCAGCGCGGCGACCGCTTCGGCGTACGCGGTGCCGGTGCGGACCGCGGCGGCCACCAGCACCGCGAGCTGCGCCGGGGCCACCCCGCAGGACAGGTCGGTGGAGACGCCCGCGGCCAGCACCAGCGTCCCGTCGCCGGGCTCGTGCACGTACGCGGCGGGCAGCAGCCGGTCGTGGTTCCAGGCGTTGCAGAACGCGTACGCCTCGGCGCGCCGCCCGGCCGGCAGCCGCCGCTGCGCCACCACCCGGGCGTGCAGCACGTCGCCGTCCCGGCCGAGCAGGCGGAACTGGATGGTGGCCTCGCCCCACCGCCCGGCGAGCGTGCCGTCCGGCTCCACCGCGTACGGCTCGCCCCGGGCGTCGAGCGCGGCGGCGAGCAGCGCCGCGTCCAGCGGTGCCGGTTCCTCCGGCCCGGGCAGCAGGGGTTCGGCCGGATCATCGGCGTCCGGCTCCTCGTCGAACTCGCTCTCGGCAGCCAGCGACACCGGCGCGGCGAGCGGCCGCTCGGCCAGCCAGGAGGCGATCCGGCCGGACTGGTGCCCGGTGCCGTTGCGGGCGTCGAAGCTGCCGGCGAGCGCCGTCGCCAGCGCCTGCAACTGCGTACCCAGCGTCGCCACGTCCACCTCGGCCGCCGGCCGGGAACCGTGCCCGGGGCGGTGGATGCGCCGCCCGCCCAGCCCGGCCTCGGCGGCCAGCGCGCACAGCAGCGCGCCCGCCGCCGCGAACTCCATGGCGGACAGGTCGTCGGCCGGGCGGTCCAGCTCGGGCAGTTGCTCGGTGAGGATCTCCAGCCCACGATGCAGGTAGCCGCCCAGCGCGCAGAAGCGCAGGTGCGCGGCGAGCAGCGGGAACGCCGTCTTCTCGCCGCGGTGCCGGCGGTACGCGTACACGTGCGCCCGGGCCGCCCGCGTCACCGCGCCGGTACGCAGCCACGGCAGCAGCCCCACGGCGAGCGCCCGTTCCGGCTGGTCGGTGCAGGCCGTCGCGCTGGCCGCTGCCGCCTGCCGCTCGCCGCGCCGGGTCGGTGGCGCCTGCGGCTCGACCCAGCCGGTCAGCGCCGGCGCCAGCGCCGCCAGTGCCGCGTCCGGCTCGCCCCAGCCGGCCAGCAGGTCGGCCCGCCGGGCCGGGGCGCACCCCGCACAGCCGGCCACCGGGTCGGTCTCGTCCGCCGCCGACCAGCGCTCGTACGCCCGCCGGGCGGCCGGCTCGTCACCGAGGTGGTCGGCGAGCCGGCAGCGCAGCTCCGCCACCGGCGCCGCGTCCTCGCCCAGCTCCCCGGCGAGCGCGTCCAACAGGGACCGGGCCTGGTCCAGGCCCACCCGGGGCGTGCCGAACGACGCCTCCACCGCCTGCCGCTGATGCCGGCGCAACCGGGTCAGCTCGTCCGGGCGGGCGTCCAGCAGCCCGGGGTGCCCGTCCAGCGTGGCCCGCATCCGCCGGACCGGCTCCACCGCCCGCCACCGCTCGCCCCGGTGCAGGTACGCCTCGACGAGCGCGAACCGCGCCGACACCGCGGTACGCGGATCGCCGGTGGCGTCCGCCCGGGACGCGATCCGCTCCAGCTCGGCGCAGCGCTCCGCGCCGTCGGGCCGGTCCCGGGCGTCGGCGAGAGCGGCGGCCAGCCCCCTGTCGCGTGCCGTGGTCACCGGAGCGTCCCGCCGGCCAGCTCGTCGACGGCGGCGGCGAGCTGGCACCCGGTGGTCACGCCACAGTCGACGAGCCGGTCGAGCTGGTGCGGCGTCACCCCGCGTTCCAGGTCGGTGGTGACCTCGCCGCACACCTGGGCCGACCCGTCGTCGGCGACGTGCACGTACGCCTTCGGCCAGAGCCGGTCGTGGTTCCACGTGTTGCAGAACGCGTGCAGCTCGGGCACGCGCTCGATGCCGAAGTGGTCCGCGACGACGGTGCGGACCTGGAGCAGCTCACCGGCCGCGCCCCGGCGGTGGAACCAGATCAGGTTCCGCTCCCAGCGGCCCACCAGCGCGCCGTCGGGTTCCTCGGCCACCGCGTACCCCCGGTGGGCGAGCACAGCGGCGATCAGCTCGCCGGTCAGCGGGCGCAGTTCCTGCGGGTGTCCGGCCAGCGGACCGTCCGGACCGTCCTCGATCTCCGGCGACGCCATCGGGCATCCCTTCTGAGGCGAATAACACAAACGACGGTCCGACCCGTGCTGCGACGCGCGGACACGACCCGGAAAAGCGGCGATCCACCGGGTGCCGCCGTTACCGTGACTCTATGGCGGGCCGTACCTCTCAGGCGAGCCGGCGGCGCGGCGCGTCGCCGCGTGGCACCACGAACAACCGCGCCCGGCAACCGGCGAAGAAGGCGGCGGCGCGGAAGCCGGCGCGGCGGCGACCGGCTCCCGGGCCGAGCCCGGCCGCGTTCGTCGGCCGGGCGGTCGGCGCCGTCTGGATGGGACTGGCCCACACGGTCGGCTGGACGTTCCGGGCCGCCGGGCGGCAGGCCGCGTCCACCCGGGAGCTGGATCCGGAGCACCGCCGCGACGGCGCCGGGCTGCTGCTGTTCGGCCTGGCCATCCTCAGCGCGGTGGGCATCTGGGGCGGCGGGGCCGGGCCGGTGGGCCGGCACCTGGCCGACACCGTACGGCTGTTCATCGGTGCCATCTCGATAATCCTTCCGGTGCTGTTCATGGTCGGCGCGTGGCGGCTGATGCGGACCCCGGCCGATCCCGAGCACCGCGGTCGCGGCCTGGTCGGCTGGGGCTCGATGATGCTGGCGACCGCCGCGATGCTGCACATCGGGCAGAACCCGGTCGACGAGGTCCAGCGTGACTTCGCGGGTGGCCTGATCGGCGCCGGCGTGGGTGACCTGCTGAAGTCGGCGGTGACCGCCTGGGTGGCCATGCCGCTGCTGCTCCTGCTGCTGGTGTTCGGCCTGCTCGTGGTCACCGCGACGCCGATCAACAAGATCCCGGAGCGGCTCGGCCTGCGCGCCGACCCGGCCGGGGCGGACGCCGACGAGGAGTTCGCCGAGGACGAGGCGCCGGCGAAGCCGGCCCGCAAGCGGCCCGCGAAGCGGATGCCGCCGCCGCTGGAGCCCTTGGACCCGGACGACGAGCTGGCGGGCGTCGACCTCCAGGAGACGCTGGTGCTGCCGCGCAAGCCGCCCAAGGTGCCGGCGAACCGCAAGCCGGTCGAGCCGCCGGAGCACTCGCCGCTGCCCACCCGCGCCGAGCAGCTCGCGCTGACCGGGCTGGCCGGCGACTACACGCTGCCGCCGGCGAACCTGCTCGGCAGCGGTGCCAAGCCGAAGAGCCGCAGCAAGGCAAACGACGAGGTGATCGCGGCGCTGACCGGTGTCTTCGAGCAGTTCGACGTGGACGCCGCCGTCACCGGCTTCACCCGCGGCCCGACAGTCACCCGGTACGAGGTGGAGCTGGGCCCGGGCGTCAAGGTCGAGCGGATCACCCAGCTGTCCCGCAACATCGCGTACGCGGTGAAGTCGCCGGACGTGCGCATCCTCAGCCCGATCCCGGGCAAGAGCGCGGTCGGTGTGGAGATCCCGAACACCGACCCGGAGAACGTGTCGCTCGGCGACGTGCTGCGCTCGCGCGAGGCGACGAGCGACCACCACCCGATGGTGGTGGCGCTCGGCAAGGACATCGAGGGCGGCTACGTGGTCGCAAACCTCGCGAAGATGCCGCACATCCTGATCGCGGGCGCGACCGGCGCCGGCAAGTCGTCCTGCCTCAACTCGCTGCTGGTGTCGATCCTGACCCGTGCGACGCCGGACGAGGTGCGGCTGCTGCTGATCGACCCGAAGCGGGTCGAGATGACCGGCTACGAGGGCATCCCGCACCTGGTCACGCCCATCGTGACCAACCCGAAGAAGGCGGCCGACTCGCTGGAGTGGGTCGTCCGCGAGATGGACATGCGCTACGACGACCTCGCCGCCAACGGGGTCCGGCACATCGACGACTTCAACCGTAAGGTGCGCAACGGCGAGATCAAGGCGCCGCCGGGCAGCGAGCGGGAGATGCGGCCGTACCCGTACCTGCTGGTGATCGTGGACGAGCTGGCCGACCTGATGATGGTCGCGCCGCGCGACGTGGAGGACTCCATCGTCCGGATCACCCAGCTCGCCCGGGCCGCCGGCATCCACCTGGTGCTCGCGACCCAGCGGCCCTCGGTCGACGTGGTCACCGGCCTGATCAAGGCGAACGTGCCGTCCCGGCTCGCGTTCGCCACCTCCTCCCTCGCCGACTCCCGGGTCATCCTGGACCAGCCGGGCGCGGAGAAGCTGCTCGGCCGCGGCGACGGCCTGTTCCTGCCGATGGGCGCGTCGAAGCCGCAGCGCATCCAGGGCGCCTGGGTCACCGAGCGCGAGATCGCCGACGTGGTGAAGTTCTGCAAGGACCAGCGCGAGCCGGAGTTCCGCCCGGACGTGCTCGCCCCGGCGCAGGACAGCAAGAAGAAGATCGACGAGGACATCGGCGACGACCTGGACCTGCTCGTGCAGGCGGTCGAGCTCGTGGTCACCTCGCAGTTCGGGTCGACCTCGATGCTCCAGCGCAAGCTGCGGGTCGGCTTCGCGAAGGCGGGCCGGCTGATGGACCTGATGGAGACCCGGGGTGTGGTCGGCCCGTCCGAGGGTTCAAAGGCCCGCGACGTGCTGGTCAAGCCGGACGAGCTGGAGGAGGTCCTGGCCGGCCTGCGCGGCGGCGAGGACTGAGCCCGTACACGCGAACGGGCCCGCCGGTCGTCCCGGCGGGCCCGTTCGCGGTTCGGCGGTCTCAGTTGGTGAGGACCACGTAGCTGATGATCATGCCGATCACGGCGCCGGCGACGCTCGCGGCGGCGGCGTACCAGCCCAGCGGCTTGTCACCGAGGACCGCGCCGACGATGCCGAGCACGAGGCCGACCAGGCCGAACAGCGGCGGCAGGATGAAGATCGCGATGGCCGCGAAGACGAACGCGATGATCGTGCAGATCCGGGCGGCGCTGCTGCGCGGACGGGCGGTGGCGTGGATGTCGGCCATGGGTTCCTCCGTGGGTGATCTCGCTACGTGTCGACGGGAGATCGGGTACCCCGGGCGCCGCACCGTCCAAACCGGAGGCGGCATCGATCAGGCGAACAGCTTCAGTCCGATCACACCGGCCACCACCAGCAGCAGGCAGGCCACGCGCGGCAGGTTGACCGGTTCGCCGAGCGCGAGCATGCCGACCAGCGCGGTACCCACGGCGCCGATGCCGACCCACACCGCGTAGCCGGTGCCGACCGGGATGTCGCGCAGCGCGTACGCCAGGCCGGCCATGCTTCCCACGAGGGTGACGGCGAAGACGGCGGAGGGGAGCGGACGGGTGAAGCCGGCGCTGCGGTCCAGCGCGATCGCCCACGCGGTCTCCAGGAGTCCGGAGATCACCAGCACGATCCAGGCCATGGGACATCACCTCTGACGGGCGGGCCCGGCACGGAGCGGGCCGGGCGGCGGTTGGGTCACGCGGGGCGTCTTGGCCTGACCGGGTACGCCCACCACTCGTCCGGGACGGCCCGCGGGCCGTCGTGGCCGACGGTAGCACCGGGCGGGCCGGACCGGCGGCGTGGTGAGAAAGCCCACCATGAGTGGAGTTGACGTCAACTTCAAGTTGCAGGATGGATGCCATGACCCTGCTCTTCTCCGACGACGACGTCGCGGCCGCCGTGGACGCCCCGCTCACCGTCGCGGCCATGCGGGACGCGCTGCTGGCCGCGTACGCCGGGCGGCTCATCGCCCCGCCCCGGGCGTCCGCGCCGCTCGGCGGAGGCCGGATGGTGCTCACCGCCGGGCACCTCACCGGGCAGTGGTACGGCTTCCGCTCGTACGACACGTTCGGCCACCCGGAGAGCGGTCAGCTCGTCGTGCTGCACGACGCGACCACCGGCGCGGTACGCGCCATCGCCGTCGGCGAGGAACTCGGCTCCCGGCGTACCGGAGGACTCGGTGGCGTGGCGGTGGACGCCCTGGCCCGCGCGGACGCCGCCACCCTCGGCGTGGTGGGGTCCGGCCGGCAGGCGTGGACCCAGGTCTGGGCCGCGGCGGCGGTCCGGCCGCTGCGCGAGGTGACGGTGTTCAGCCGCTCGGCGGCCCGGCGGGACGCGTTCGCCGCGCGGGTCCGCGCCGAGCTGGGCGTGCCGGCCCGCGCCGTCGGCTCGGCCGCCGCCGCGGTACGCGACCGGGACGTCGTGGTGCTCGCCACCACCAGCACCGTCCCGGTGCTCGACGCCGCCGACCTGGCCCCCGGCACCCACGTCAACACCGTCGGCTTCAAACAGGTCGACAGGCACGAGTTCGGCACCGACCTGCTCGACGCCGCCGACCTGCTGGTCACCGACTCACCCGGGCAGGCCGCCGCGTACGTCCCGCCGATGCTCGCCGCCGTCGAGCCGTACGCCGGGCGGTTGCGCGACCTGGGCGCGGTGCTGGCCGGCGCGGCTCCCGGCCGGACCACCGCGGACCAGATCTCGGTCTTCTGCTCCACCGGCCTGGCCGGCACGGAGGTGTTCCTCCTCGACCGGCTGGCCCGGGTGGCCGTGTCCGCGCGCTGACCCTGGCCGGACGGGTGCGCGGCGCACCGGAACCGGCCCGGTACCCTCGGATGGTGTCTGCCTCCTCCTCCACCCCGCGATCCGACGGGCGCCGCGTCGCCCTGCTGACCCTCGGCTGTGCCCGCAACGAGGTCGACTCGGAGGAGCTGGCCGCCCGGCTGCACGCCGACGGATGGCAGGTCACCACCGACGGCGAGGGCGCCGACGTGGTGGTGGTGAACACGTGCGGGTTCGTCGAGAAGGCCAAGCAGGACTCGATCCAGACGCTGCTGGCCGCCGCCGACACCGGCGCGAAGGTCGTCGCCGCCGGGTGCATGGCCGAGCGGTACGGCCGTGAGCTGGCCGACAGTCTCCCCGAGGCGCAGGCCGTGCTCAGCTTCGACGACTACCCGGACATCGCCGCCCGCCTCGACTCCGTGCTCGCCGGCGAGGCGATCGGCGCGCACACCCCCCGCGACCGGCGGGAACTGCTGCCGCTGACCCCGGTGAAGCGCCGCGACGCGGCGGTGTCGCTGCCAGGGCACGGCACCCCGGCCCGGGTCGCACCGGAGACCGACGCGCACACTCCGGCCCACCTGCGGCAGGTGCTGCGGCACCGGCTCGACACCGGCCCGGTGGCCTCGCTGAAGCTCGCCAGCGGCTGCGACCGGCGCTGTGCGTTCTGCGCCATCCCGGCGTTCCGCGGCGCGTTCGTCTCGCGTACCCCGGACGAGCTGCTCGCCGAGGCCGAATGGCTGGCCAAGACCGGCGTCCGCGAGCTGGTGCTGGTCAGCGAGAACTCCACCTCGTACGGCAAGGACCTGGGCGACCCCCGCGCGCTGGAGAAGCTGCTGCCGCAGCTCGCCGCGATCGACGGGATCGTGCGGGTCCGCGCCAGCTACCTCCAGCCCGCCGAGACCCGGCCCGGCCTGGTCGAGGTGATCGCCACCACGCCCGGCGTGGCCGCGTACTTCGACCTGTCGTTCCAGCACTCCAGCGAGCCGGTGCTGCGCCGGATGCGGCGCTTCGGCTCCACCGACCGGTTCCTGGAACTGCTCGCCTCCGCCCGCGCGCTGGCGCCGGACGCGGGCGCGCGCAGCAACTTCATCGTCGGCTTCCCCGGCGAGACGAAGCAGGACGTGGCCGAGCTGGTCCGGTTCCTGACCGAGGCGCGGCTGGACGCGATCGGCATGTTCGACTACAGCGACGAGGACGGCACCGAGGCCGCCGGGCTCACCGGCAAGGTCTCCGCCGCCACGATCAAGCGGCGGTACGACAAGCTCAGCGCGCTGGCCGACGAACTCTGCTCGCAGCGCGCCGAGGAGCGCCTCGGCGCGACGGTGGAGGTGCTCGTGGACTCGATCGCCGACGGCGTGGTGGAGGGGCGGGCCGCCCACCAGGCACCCGAGGTCGACGGCTCGACCACGCTCGTCGCGCCGGTCGGCGGCGGGGTCGATCTGGCCGCGCTGCGCCCCGGTGACCTGGTCCGGGCCACGGTGACGGCGACCGAGGGCGTGGACCTGGTAGCCGTACCGGATGAGATGATCTCGGCGGCGCCCGGCGCGGTACGGTGACGGCGGGCCCTGATGGAGCGGGGAAGCCACGTGGGGCGATGCGGGACATGACGGGAGCGGAGTCGACGGCCGCTGCCCCCGTACCGCTGCTCAACGCGGCGAACGTGCTCACCGGCGCGCGACTGATGCTGGTGCCGGTCTTCGTGGCCACCGTGATCGCCTCCGGCATGAGCCACGCGGGCTGGCGGATGACGGCCTGCCTGATCTTCGTGGTGGCCTCCGCGACCGACCTGGTCGACGGCTGGATCGCCCGCCGGTATGAACTGGTCACCTCGCTGGGCAAGGTCGCCGACCCGATCGCCGACAAGGCGCTCACCGGCGCCGCCCTGCTGCTGCTCTCCGTCTACGACCTGCTGCCCTGGTGGGTGACGGTGGTGATCCTGGCCCGTGAGCTGGGCATCACCGGGCTGCGCTTCTGGGTGATCCGGCACGGGGTGATCGCGGCGAGCCGGGGCGGCAAGGTCAAGACGGCGCTGCAGATCCTGGCCATCACCTGGTACCTCTGGCCGATGCCGGAGGCGCTCGCCGCGGTCGGCCCGTGGATCATGGGCGCGGCCGTGGTGGTCACCGTGGTCACCGGGTTCGACTACATCGCCCAGGCGTTGCGGCTGCGCCGCCCGGCCCGTTGAGCCGGTCGGCGGGCCCGTCGGTCCGGGCGGTCGGTCCGTCGGTCCGGGGCCCGGGTCCGTCGGTCCGGGCGGCGGACGAGTAAGCCGGCGTGGGGCGGGAAATGGGGGCGGGCATGGACACCGACGCGAGTAACCAGCGGCCCGCCGGCAGCCCGGCGGCCGCCGTGGTGCACCGCCTGCACGAGTGCGGCGAGACGCTGGCCACCGTCGAGTCGCTGACCGGCGGCCTGCTCGCCGCCGCGATCGTGGAGATCGCCGGGGTCAGCTCGATCTACCGGGGCGGCATGGTGGTCTACGCCACCGAACTCAAGGCGACGCTCGCCGGCGTACCGGAGGACCTGCTTGCCGACCGCGGCCCGGTCGACCCGGACGTGGCGGCGGCGCTGGCCGAGGGCGGGCGGCAGCGCTGCGGCGCCGACTGGGGCCTGGCCACCACCGGCGTGGCCGGTCCGGAGCCGCAGGACGACAAGCCGGTCGGCCTGGTCTACGTGGCGGTCGCCGGACCGGACGGCACCGAGGTTCGCCGGCTCGACCTCGAGGGCGGGCGCGACCACATCCGCTCGGCCGCGGTGATCGAGGCACTGCGGCTGCTCGCCGACCGCATCGAGCTCCCCGCCGACGCCGACGCCGACGCCGCCGAGGCGGCCGGGGTCGGCCGCCGGTGAGCCCGCGCGGCGCCGACACGCCCGGCGGCGGGATCGCCGGACCTGTCGATCCGCCCGGATTTTCAGAGGCGGGGTGGGATGTCGTCGTGGCGACCAACGGGTACGGTTGCGGGAAGGCTCCGGCGGTCGCCGTCGGCGCCGGAGCGGTCCACCGCGTCCGGCGCGACGCGGTCCGGCCGGAGATGGTGGTCCCGTTCAGGGGGAGGTGCGATGGTCCTGCTACGCCGGGTGATCGGTGACGCGCTGCGAGCACGCAGGCAAGGGCAGCACCGCACCCTCCGCGAGGTCTCCTCCGCCGCCAACGTCAGCCTCGGCTACCTCTCCGAGATCGAACGCGGCCAGAAGGAACCCTCCAGCGAACTGCTGGCCGCGATCTGCGACGCGCTCGGCGCCCGCCTGTCCGAGCTGCTCCGCGAGGTGAGCGACACCGTCGCCCTGGCCGAGCAGATGCCCGGCGTGCTGGTTCCGGTGGCCGACGAGCCGGCCTCGGTGACGCCGGCCGCCGTCCGCAAGGCGACGAACAGGAGTGTCCGGCAGGTCACCTCCGACGGCGCTGTCGCCGTCCAGGTCCGGCAGGACTCGCCCCTCAAGGCCACGCTGCGCAGCACCCGCGTACGCCCCGCCGAGCGGGATGTGGTCTGCGCCGCCTGACCCCGGCTGTCACGTCGTGGGCAGGCTGGCGTTCGCGTCGTACTGTTGATCAGGAGCGTACGGGTGCCGGAGTGGCGTCCGGCTGGGACGATGTAGGCGCGACGCTACTGAGGGGACGAGGCGGAGATGGCTAACCCGTTCGTCAAGGGTTGGAAGTACCTGATGGCGCTCTTCGGCGCGAAGATCGACGAGCACGCCGATCCCAAGGTGCAGATCCAGCAGGCCGTCGAGGAGGCACAGCGCCAGCACCAGGCGCTGGTGCAGCAGGCGGCCGCGGTGATCGGCAACCAGCGTCAGCTGGAGATGAAGCTGTCCCGGCAGATGACCGAGGTGGAACAGCTCCAGGGCAACGCGCGGCAGGCGCTCGCAGTGGCCGACCAGGCCCGGGGCCGGGGCGACGAGACCGAGGCCGGGCGCTACGAGCAGACCGCCCAGATGCTGGCCACCCAGCTGGTCTCCGCCGAACAGGCGCTGGAAGACCTCAAGACGCTGCACGACCAGGCGCTCGGCGCGGCCGCGCAGGCCCGCAAGGCGGTCGAGAACAACTCGATGATCCTCCAGCAGAAGCTGGCCGAGCGCACCAAGCTGCTCAGCCAGCTGGAGCAGGCCAAGATGCAGGAGAGCGTGGCCCGCTCGCTGGAGTCGATGTCGTCGCTCACCGCGCCCGCCAACACCCCCTCGCTGGACGAGGTCCGCGACCGGATCGAACGCCGCTACGCCACCGCCATGGGCCGGGCCGAGCTGGCCGGCAACTCGGTCGAGGGCCGGATGCTGGAGATCCAGAAGGCCACGCTCGACTCGGCCGGATCGGCGAGACTGGAGCAGATCCGGTCGAGCATGGCCGGTGAGCAGCTCGGCAGCCGGTCCGAGACCCCCGCCGTGGGGCAGCCGGCCGACCCGGCCGCCGCCGCCCGGCTCGACGAGATCCGGGCCAGCATGAGCCGGGAGCGTGGCACCGGGGAGACCACTACCGGCTGACGGAAGGGCGGACACGATGGCGGACGAACGGGCCCGGCACTTCCGCAGGCTGCGCCGGCTACGCAACTCGGCGCGGCGGTGGAGCGTACTGGCGGGAGGGCTCGGCGGCGCCGCCGCGGTGCTGACTCCGTACGCCGGACTGGGTCTGGCGGACGCGGCCTGGGCCGGCGCCGCGGGCAGCGCGATCGCGGTGGCCGCCTGGCGCTGGGTCGACCACCGGGCGCTGGCCGCCGTGCCGCCACCACCCGCCCTGGACCCGGCCGAGGCCGCCGCCCGCTCCCGCGCCCGGCTGGTCGCCGCCGTCGAACGGCTCCCAGTCGGGCCGGGCGTCGTGGCCGAGGTACGCCGGGTCCGCTCCCGCCTCGCGCTGCGCGGCACCGCCGCGGCCGAGCCGTGGGCCCGGCTGGACCGGGCCGCGCTCACCCTGGCCGGGCTGGCCGGACGGCTGACCGGGCTGGCCGAGCCGGCGGTCCGGGAGGCGGCCGAGGCCGACCGGTCCCTGCGTGAGCTGGCGAACCGGGTGGCGGGCGTGGAACGCGCGGCGAAGCTGACCCCGCAGAGCACGCTGAACGAGGTGCACGCCACGCTCGTGGCCCAGTTGGAGGACGGGGTGGCCGCGTACGAGCGGCTGGTGGTGGCCGCCGCCGGTTACGTGGCCGAGGACGCGCGCCCGAACACCGAGCACCCGTCCGCCGCGCGCCTGACCGAGGCCACCGACCTGCTGCACGGCGTGGCCTCCGCCCTGGCCGAACTCCGCACCCCCCTCCGCGCCCCCTGACAGTCCCCTCCCCGCCCAGGCGCGCCCGACCAGCGCGCCCGACCAGCGCGCCCGACCAGCGCGGTCGATCATGAGGTTGACGGCAGTTTCGATCCATTTCGGCCGCCAACTTCATGATCAACCCTGCGGCGGGGCGTGGACGGGGTCAGGTGGGGGTCGTGGTGCGTGTGGAGGGGGTCCAGGGGGACGTGCCGACGACGTTTGTCGCGCGTACCCGGTAGTGGTAGGTCATTCCTCGCGCGAGGCCGGTGTTGGTGAAGCCTCGGCCGGTCACGTGGAACGTCGCCGGTTCGCGGGTGAAGGCGGCGTCGGTGGCGCGCTGCACGACGAACCCGGCGCCCGGCCCGGCCGGCGTCGGCGCCGACCAGGTCACCGTCACGCTGGCCGTGTCCGGCCCGGACACGCTCGCGGTGACGCTCACAGCGGTCGGGGCGAGCGGCCGGGCCGGTGTGGTCACCGTCGCCACAGTCGACCAGGGTGAGGCGGCACCCAGGTACGTCGTGCGTACCCGGTAGTAGTACGTGGTGTCCGGCGCGACCGCCGGGTCCACGTGGGACTCGCCCACGGCGATGGCCGTGGTGCCCGGGCCGCTGGTGAACGTCGGGTTCGTGGCCCGCTGCACGTCCACCCCTGTCGCGAAGGAGTGGTTGGCCCAGCGCAGCGCCACCCGCAGCGGCCCGGTCGGCGGCAGCACCGCTGTCACCCGGGTCGGCGCGGACAGGTGCACCGCCGCCGGCACCGCGTTGGACCAGGACGAGCAGCTCACCGCGTTCTCGGCGCGGATCCGGTAGTGGTAGGTGACGCCGGGCGTGACGGTGGCGTCGGTGTACCGGGTGGCGGTGGCGGCCACCGTGATCTCGGTCAGGCCGGTGGTGAAGGTGCTGTCGGTGGCGCGTTGCAGCCGGTGGCTGGTGGGTACGGGCCGGCTGCCGTTGCCGGTCCAGGTCAGCGCGATGGCGGGGAGCGCGGTGGCGCTGCCGGGCGCCGGGGTGGCGGTGAGCCCGGTCGGCGCCTTGGGTGCCACGCGCACCACCAGCGGCCGGCTCATGCCCTGGTCGCGCAGTCCGGCCGAGCGGGTCTGCCAGCGGTACTCCCAGCCGAGGTTGACCAGCTGGTTGACCACGACAGCGGGGCGGCCGTCGACCGGGCTGACCGGGCCGGCGTCCAGCCGTACACCGGCCGGGCGGGTGGGGTCGAGCAGCCGTACGCTGTCGCCGATCTTGAACGGGAGGGCGGGTGGTACGGGACGCAGCGCCACCACGACGTCCTCCCGGGGGTTGACCCGGACGGTGTCCTTCCAGCCCAGCTCGCCCAGGTCCGGCGGGCGGACCGTGCCGTCCCAGCCGACCCGGTTGACCAGCTGTACGTCGCAGCCCTCGATGTGGACGGGATGGGTGCGCGGGGCGTCGCCGACGATCCGCCAGAGCTGCGTGCCGTCGCCTGGAGCGCCGACCGCAACGGCCGGGTCGGTGGCGTGCAGCACCTCGGTGGCCGGGTCGGCCGGGCCCAGCGGAAGGGTGGCCGGGGCGAGTGGTCCGGCGACCGGGTGGCCGACGCCGAGCCGTCCCACCGCGCGGCCGTGCCGGGCCTCGAACACCTGCCCGACCGACTTCACCGCCAGCGGCAACGTGACCGGGGCGGTCGCGCCCGCCGGGGTGAACGTGACCGAGGTGGCCCGCGCGGCGACGAGCGTCGGGCGGGGGGTGGTGGTGCCGATCGCGGTGTCGTACGCGGGTTGCGGCACGATCGGCGGCGGCTGGCTGCGGGCGTACGCCCCGGGTAGCCGCTCGGCGAGCCGCCGGGTGTCGTACGGCTGCGCGGGGGTGCCGGTGACCCGGATCTGGAGCAGGGTACGGGTGTTCGGGCCGTACCCGGGGCGGGTGGGCGGCAGGCCACCGGAGGCGGTCCGGTCGGGCGCGCCGGTGTGGTGGTCGTAGCGGATGTCGAACCGGGGCAGCGGCGCGGGGCAGTCGTTGTAGAGGATGAGCGTGCTGCCGGGCGGCACTGTGGAGAAGTCCACCACCACGTCGGCCCGTTCGCCGGGGGCGAGCAGCAGCGCGTGCCCGTCCACGTTGAGCACCGTCGGGTCCTGCCTGTCGTACCGGTAGTCCACCGGCCGGTTGGTCAGCACCACAGGCGCGGGGAGCAGGCCGCCCTCGTTGCCGACCTGGATCATCTCGGGTCCGGCGGCGGCCGGGTCGGGCACGCCGCCGTCGCGTCCGTCCGCCGGCCAGTACGCGGGCCGCCCCGATGCGCGTACCGCCTCGACCATCGGCACCTCACCGGCGTCCGGGTCGGCCGGGCTGCCGTCCTCGCCCCACATCGGCGCGTCGGAGGCGGCCCGGTAGAGCTGGAGGTTGAGCGCCCGGTCCGCGCAGGCGTTGAGGATCCGCAACCGGTACGCCCGCGGCGCGACCTCCAGGTACGGGTAGGCCACGCCGTTCACGAGCGGGGTGTCGCCGTACGCCTCGGGCACGGCCGAGGGGTGCGGCACGCCCGGTACCAGCGGCGGCTCGTCCGGGTCGGTGTCGGGGTCGTGGTGCGGGTTCGGCACCGGGGCGACCCAGGGGCTGGCGCCGCCGTCCGGGTCGTGGGTCCACGGCCCGTAGTCCCAGCGTCCGGTCGGGTTGGTGCCGGTGAGCCGGTACGGGTTCTGCCGCGGCTGGTAGACGTGCGGGTGCCACAGGCTGCCCTTGGCGCCCCAGCGGTCCCGGTCCCAGGTGGGGTCCTGGGCGGCGAGCTGCGCGTCGTCGGGTACGAACGTCTTGTCCTCGATCACCAGCGGGAGCTGGTCGGCGGGGAGTATGCCGTCGTCGACCAGCCGTTCCTCGGCCGGGTCGGTGAGCAGGTAGAGCGCAATCTGCCCGGAGTAGACGGTGAGCCGGGACAGGCCGAGCGTGTTGTCGTGCAGCCACATGAGCCGGCCGCTCTGGTCGTTCGGGAAGTACAGCGTGGTGGCGCCCGCGCCGGGCGGCGGCATGTCCGGCACCGGCGTCACACAGACACCCGTCGGGTACGGGGTGATCTCGCCGGCCGGGGTCACCCACTGCCACGGGTTGCCGGCGCTTATCCACCCGGTCTGCGCGCCGGACAGGTGGGGCACGGCCCGGTTCTGCGGGTACGGCGCGGGACCGTCGAGCGGTCCGGCCCCGGCGCCGTCGACCGTCTCGTCGACGGGCAGGAACAGCTCGCCCGCTCGCCCGGTGGGGAGCTGGTTGATGAACTTGATCCGCACCGGACGGCCCCGCCGGGCCATGATCATCGGGCCGAGGTGCCAGGGGCGGTCGGGCGGGCCGACCGTGTTGTGCCCGGAGGCGTCGGTGCCCAGGTTGAGCTGCCGGTAGCCGCGCAGCCGGGTGGCGGGCAGGTCGCGGTGCAGGCGCTGCGCGTACTCCTGGAGGCCGATCTCGTAGTAGTCGCAGCCCGGCCAGGTGATGGTGTCCGGGACGGCGACCGGCAGGCGGGCGCCGAGCCCGGCGGTGGCCGGCCGCCCTGGTAGCGGCAGTGGGTCGACGAACTTGCGGATGCCGGTGCCGAGTACCGGGCGGCCGTCCGGGTCGAACGTGGGCAGCGGGCTGGCGGCGGTGTTCGGCACCGGGCCGAACAGGCGCGGGACGGCGGTCGGGTCCAGGCTCGCAGGCGCCGGACCTTGCTCGTCGTCGCCGTCCCGGGCGGCCGGAACGGCGGGCGCGACGGAACCGGCCGGCGCCGGGTCACCGGTGGGCGCGGTCTCGACGGCGACGACGGCGGCGCGGTCCGGGCGTCCGGGCCGGCTGCGGCGGAACAGCACCATGGCTCTCCCCGGGGTCGGGGCGCGCCGGCCGACACCCCGGCGTGGCGGGCGTACGCGCTGCTGACGATCCGTGAGCGGTCCACCGCAGCATGCGACGTCACAGGGGTGAGGCGGAAGTACCCAATCGTCCCTATCTCGGCCGATCTTGGGCGTTTCGTGGAAGTTCCACGCCTGGTTGGCAGGCCGGGCACCAGTAGGTGACCCGTTCGCCCAGTTCCTCCTTGCGGATGGCGGTCCCGCAGCGGCGGCACGGCTGGGCCCGGCGGCCGTACACGTAGCTGGTGCCGCCCCGGTGCAGCACCCCGGTGGTGCTCTGCGTCCAGCGGCCCCGGTTGGCCGCGAGCAGTCGCTGGGCCAGCGCGACGGTGCCTGGTAGGTCCGGCACCGCGCCGACCGGCGTCCACGGCGACACGCCGCGCAGGAACAGCACCTCGCACTTGTAGAGGTTGCCCACCCCGGCCAGGTTGCGCTGGTCGAGCAGCGCCTCACCGATGGTCCGGTCCGGGTCGGCCGCGAGCCGGCGGACCGCCTCGTCGGCGTCCCAGTCCGGCCCGAGCAGGTCCGGGCCGAGGTGGCCGACGAGCGATTCCTCCTCGGCCGTCGGCACCAGCACCAGTTCGTGCAGGTGGTAGCCGACGGCGACAGCGGCGGGGGAGCGCAGCACCACCCGGATCAGGTGCGCCGGCCGGCCGCTCCAGCGCTCACCCGGCGCGTACGCCCGCCAGGCGCCGTCCATCCGCAGGTGCGAGTGCAGCGTCCACGGCTCGGCGTCGGTGCCGGTGAGGCGCAGCAGCAGGTGCTTGCCCCGGCTGGCCGACTCGCGCACGGTCCAGCCGGTCAGGTCCGTGGTGGCGAGCTGTGGCACGCGGAAGTCGGACCCGGTGAGCCGGGCCCCGGCGAGCGCGCGTTGCAGGACGCGCGCGGTGTTCCAGACGGTGTCGCCTTCGGGCACCCGGCCATTGTCCCCCGGCCGAGCAGAATTCGCATGTGTCGCTATTTGTACTGAGGTTCCACTTGATCTGCGGAAACGCCAGGATCAGGGGGTTCTGAGGAGACGCCCATGGCACATTCACGACGTCGTACCGTCGTCGCCCTGACCGCCCTGCTCACCGTGGCCGCCGGACTGCCCGGCACGCCCGCGCCGGCCGCGCCCCCGCCTGCCGCCGTACCGTCCCGCGCCACCGCGCCCGGCCCCGAACGCTGGTCCGTCGACCTCGCCGTCGCCGGCGGCGACGACGTCAACGTCGCCTGGCGGTCCGGCCGCCTGCGCCTGGCCGACCCCCGGCCCACCGCCCGCACCCGACCGGCCGCCGTCGGCGGACCGGTCGCCGAGGGCATCCTGCTCTCCGCGCCGCGCACCCTGGACCGGCCCGCGACCCGGGTACGCACACAGTTCGCCGCCCGCACCGGCGACGGGGGTACGGCGGTGGCCCAGGTACGCGGCTGGCGTGGCCGAGGCTGGACCGAGTGGCGCGACGCCACCGAGGCGGTGTTCGACGCACCGGTCAGCCGGGTGCAGGCGCGCGTCGTGCTGACCACCAGCGGCAGCGCGTCGGAGGCCACCGTCACCAGCCTGACCCTGGCCGCCGACAAGGTCGCCACCACGGCGGTCCAGCCGGCCGCCGCGCTCAAGTACCGGGTGTACGCGACCCGGATCGGCCTGGTCGGCGGCATCACCGCCAACGGGCACACGGTGGGTACCCGGGACCACTTCGCGGCGCTGCCCACCCGGCGCGGCCTGTCCCCGCGCAACACCGGCGACTACACCGTCAAGGTCTGCACGACGAACGGCAGCCGCTGCGAGTACGCCCCGGTGTGGGACGTCGGCCCGTGGAACACCCGCGACGACTGGTGGAACCCGGCGTCGGTCCGGGAGAACTGGAAGGACCTGCCGCGCGGGTTGCCGGAGGCGCAGGCGGCGTACCAGAACGGCTACAACGGCGGGCGCGACCAGTTCGGCCGTACCGTCCGCAACCCGGCCGGGCTGGACCTGGCCGACGGCACGTTCTGGGACGGGCTGCGGCTCACCGACAACGCGTGGGTGGACGTGACGCTGCTGTGGACCGGTGGCGGGGCGCGGGCTGTGGTCGGCTCCGGGCCGCTGAACCTGCGCGCCGGGGCGAGCACCTCGTACGCGAGCCGGGGGCTGGCCGCCACGTACGCCCACGTGCCGGTGCAGTGCTACGTGACCGGGCAGCGGATCGCCGGCACGTACCGCACGACGACGAGGTGGTACCGCCTGGTGGGCGGCAACTACGTCAGCCACGCGTACCTGTCCTCGATCTACGGCGGCACAGTCCCCCGCTGCTGACCCGCCCGCCCGCCCCTGCCTCTCCTCCGCGATCTTGCAGTTTCGGCCCCGCCCCTGGGGCATTCGCCCGTTATGTCGGGGCATCAAGTGCAAGATCGCGGGGGAGACGGGTGATGGTGACCAGGGCGCCTGGGGTGGCTCGGAGGGTGTCGGCGGCTCGGCCGGTGTTCACCGCTATCGCGACCTGGGCGGCCGAGTCGACGTAGACCACCAGGGCGCCGGGTTCCGCGTCGCCGAAGGTGCGGCCGTGGACCGCCTCGTGGCCGTTCACCAGCACCTGGGCCGGCAGACCGTCGAGCAGCGTGCCCGGCGCGGCGAGCTGGACGTTGCCGAAGTGGTCGACGGTCAGCACCTCGGCGCTGAAGCCGCCGGGCTCGGCGCGTACCACCGGTTCCGGCAGCCGGACCAGCGTGCCCGGGTCCACTGCCGGTCCGGCCTCGGCCGGCGGCGCGCCGAGCGCCAGCCGGGCGGCGACCGGCGCGAACACGTCCCGCCCGTGGAACGTGCGGGAGACGACCGGGCCGAGCCAGTCCGGGTTGGTCAGCTCCACCGCCTCGGTCACCCCGCCGAGCGCCTCCGCGGCCGGGATCAGCAGCCCGTTGTCCGGCCCGACCAGCAGCCCGCCGGGCGCGGCGAGCGCGATCCCGCGCCGCGTCGTGCCGACGCCCGGGTCGACCACCGCGACGTGCACGCCCCACGGCAGGTACGGCACCGTCTGCGCGAGCACCGCCGCGCCCCGGCGTACGTCGGCCGCCGGGATCAGGTGCGTCACGTCGATCACCCGGACGGCCGGGGCGAGCCGGGCCAGGACGCCGTGGCACGCCGCCACGAACCCGTCGGACAGCCCGTAGTCGGTGGTCAGCGAGACACACCGCGGGGTGCCGTTCACTTGTTGCCCGCCCCGGTCAGGTGCCGCGCCAGGCGCAGCTCGTCGTGCAGCGGGATCCCGTCCGCGCCGACCTGGGGAATCGTCTGCTTGACCGCCCGGGCCCGGTCCACGGCACCCGCGTCCACCGCCACGACGCGCAGTCCCCGGCGCTTGTAGAAGCGCAGCGCGCCGGCGAACCCGCCGCCGTCGTCGACAGCCACCAACGCGGGCAGGTCACGCAGGTCGTAGCGGGTGTCGTGGACCACCACGATCGGCCCGCCCCACTCCCGCTCGTGCAACGCCGTCAGCGCCGCGCGGTCCCCGTCGCGCGCCTGGCGTACCCGGATCGAGGCCACCGGCACACCCTAACCGGGGCGGCCGGGCGGTCAGCCGCGCAGGCGCAGGCCGCGCGGGGTGGCGCGGAAACCGGCGGCGGTCAGCGCGTCGCGCAGCGGGGACGCGTGCACGGCCTCGCCGTCGGCGCGTTCCACCGAGATCGCGCCGAGCGCACCGGAGTGCACCGCGTCGGCGAGCGCCTTGCCGGCCGCGCCGAGCGTGTCGGTGTCGTCGGTGAACGACAGGATCGTCCGGCCGCCCCGCTCCACGTAGAGCACCAGGTCACCGCCGACGAGCACGACAAGCGCGCCCGCCTTGCGCCCGGCCCGGTGGCCGGTGGCCGGTGCCGCGCCGTCGCCGGAGTCGACAACGCGTTCCGGCCAGGGCAGCGCCGCGCCGTACGGATTCGCCGGGTCGGTGGCGGCGAGCACTACCGTCGGGCCGCCCCGGCCCTGGCTGTCGTCGGCGAGCGCCCGGATGCGGTCCACCGCACCCGGCACCGCGAACTGCGCCGCGCCGAGCCCTTCGACGAAGTAGCCGCGCCGGGCCGCCCCGCGTTCCTCCATCGCGGACAGCACCGGGTAGACCCCGGCAAAGCCGCCGGTGACCTGCTCGGCCACGACCGCGCCCCGGGTCACCACGCCGTGCCGTTCCAGCAGCAGATCGGCGAGGGCGGCGGCCCGGCGGGTGGGGTCGCTGTCGCGTTCGGGCAGCCGGGACCAGCGACCGGCCATCGTGGGCGGACCGCCACGGCTGGGCAGCGCCACCCGGCCCGGACGGCGGTAACGGGTGCGTGGCGCCGACGGCCGGGACCGGTGCGCCCCGCCCGCGCCGAGCGCCGCCCGCAGCGGCGCTAGCGTGTCGTTCGTGAGGTGGCCGGCCCACACCAGATCCCACACCGCGCCGGACAGGGCGGCGTCGTCGGTGGCGCCGACCCGGTCGGACAGCGAGCGGAAGAACAGCGCCTGCCCGTCGGCGAGCGCGTCGAGCACCGACTCGTGCAGCGGGGTCAGCGTCAGCGCCTCGTCCGGCGGCGGGAGCAGCAGCGGCGCCACGTCGGCGTACGCGAGCGTCACCCACCCGTCGCCACCGGAGATCGCGCCCGCACCGGCCCACACCACCTCACCACTGGCGCACAGCTCGTCGAGCTGGGCGGGGGAGTAGTCGGCGACCCGGGCGGGCAGCACCAGACGTTCCAGCGCGGACGCCGGCACACTCACGCCCTGCAACTGCTCGACGGCGGCGGCGACCGCCTCGACGCCCCGGGCCGACGAGCCGACCTGCTGCCAGCGGGGCAGGAACGCGGCGAGTGCGCGCGGCGGCACTGGCTCGATCTCCCGGCGCAGGGCGGCCAGCGAACGGCGGCGCAGCATGCGCAGCACCTCCGCGTCACACCACTGGGTGCCCACCGTGTCCGGGGCGAACTCACCGGAGACCACCCGGCCGCCCGAGGCGAGGCGCCGCAGCGCCTGCTCCACCACGAACACGCCGAGCCCGAACCGGGCCGCGCAGGTGGCCGCCGCGAACGGGCCGTGCGTACGGGCGTACCGGGCGACGAGGTCGGCGAGCGGATCGGCCACCGGCGCGAGGTACGCCTCCGCCACCCCGACGGGCAGCGCCACCCCGAGCGCGTCACGCAGCCGGGCGGCGTCCTCGACGACGACCCAGCGGTCCTCGCCGGCGATGCGGACCCGCAGCACCCGCCGGGCCGCGGCCAGCTCGTCGGCCCAGGACTCCGGCACTCCCCGCTCGGCCAGCTCGGCGCTGCTCAGGTCACCGACCACGCGCAGCAGCTCGACCACGTCCTCCGGGTCGCGGGGGCGTCGCTGCTCGGTGAGCCAGCGCAGCTGGCGGGCGGTCTCGGCGAGCACCTCCGGGTCGAGCAGCTCCCGCAGGTCGACCCGGCCGAGCAGCTCGCCGAGCAGCCCGGAGTCGAGCGCCAGCGCGGCGGCCCGCCGCTCGGCCAGCGGGGCGTCGCCCTCGTAGAGGAACGCGCCGACGTACCCGAACAGCAGCGACCTGGCGAACGGCGACGGCCGTTCGGACTCCACCTCGACCAGGCGTACCTTGCGGGCGGCCAGGTCGCGCATCAGCTCGCCGAGGGCGGGCTGGTCGAAGACGTCCTGGAGGCACTCGCGGGCCGCTTCCAGCGTGACCGGGAAGTCGGCGTACTCGCGGGCCACGTCGAGCAGTTGCGCGGCGCGCTGGCGTTGCTGCCACAGGGGCTGCCGCCGCCGGGGGTCACGGCGGGGCAGCAGCAGCGACCGGGCCGCGCACTCGCGGAACCGGGACGCGAACAGCGCCGACGTGCCCACCGACTCCTCGACGAGCTGGGCGATCTCGTCCGGCTCGAAGACGACCACGTCGGCACCGGGTGGCGTCTCGGCGGTGTCGGGCAGGCGCACCACGATGCCGTCGTCGGAGGGCATGACCTGGGCGTCCACGCCGTACCGCTCGGCCAGCCGGCGGCCGATCGCCAGCGCCCACGGCCCGTTGACCCGCGCGCCGAGCACCGAGTGCACGGCGAGCCGCCAGTCGCCCAGCTCGTCGCGGAACCGTTCGACCACCACCGTCCGGTCGTCCGGCAGCGCCCGGGTGGCGGCCTTCTGCTCGCGCAGGTAGTTCATCAGGTTGCCGGCGGCCCAGTCGTCCAGCCCGCCGGCCCGCAGCGCCGCCACCGCGTCGGCGTCGGACTGCCGCAGCAGTGCCCGGACCCGGGCGCCGATCGCCCGCCCCAGCTCCACCGGGCGGCCGAGCTGGTCGCCCTTCCAGAACGGCATCCGGGCCGCCTGGCCGGGCGCGGGGGAGACGAGCACCCGGTCGGGGGTGATCTCCTCGATCCGCCAGGACGACGAGCCGAGCAGGAACACGTCACCGACCCGGGACTCGTAGACCATCTCCTCGTCCAGCTCGCCGACCCGCGCGGCCCGCTCGGCGCCGGCCAGGAACACGCCGAACAGGCCCCGGTCGGGGATGGTGCCGCCGCTGGTCACGGCGAGCCGCTGCGCGCCGGGCCGGCCGGTCAGCACGTCGGTGGCGCGGTCCCAGACCAGGCGCGGCCGCAGCTCGGCGAACGCGGTGGACGGGTAGCGCCCGGAGAGCATGTCGAGCACCGCGTGCAGCGCCGAGTCGGGCAGCTCCGCGAACGGAGCCGCCCGCCGGACCAGCACGGCGAGGTCGCCGAGCCGCCACGGCTCCAGCGCCACCATCGCGACGATCTGCTGGGCCAGCACGTCGAGCGGGTTGCGCGGGTAGTGCAGCTCCTCGATCGCACCGGCGCCCATCCGCTCGGCCACCACCGTGCAGGAGAGCAGGTCGCCCCGGTGCTTGGGGAAGACGACGCCGCGCGAGACCGCACCGACCTGGTGCCCGGCCCGCCCGACCCGTTGCAGCCCGGCCGCCACGCTCGGCGGCGCCTCGATCTGCACCACCAGGTCGACGGCGCCCATGTCGATGCCCAGCTCCAAGCTGGACGTGGCGACCACGGCGGGCAGCCGGCCGGACTTGAGCGCCTCCTCGATCTGCTTGCGCTCCTCCCGGGACACGCTGCCGTGGTGCGCCCGCGCGATCACCGCCGGCGCCCCGGCCGCCGCGCCGGACTGCGCCATCACCTCCGCCGGCTGCCGCGGCGCGCGCACCGGCCCCACCGGCCCGCCGAACGCCTCCGCCCCGCGCCGGGCCCGGCTCCCGTCGGCCGGCCCGCCGCCGGACGCCGGGCCGAGCCCGTCGGCGTCGTCGAGCCCGGCCTCGTCGCCGGCCGGCGGGCCGTCGACGCCGGGCAGCAGATCGGATACGCGCACCGGCTCCCCACCCCGGGCCACGCGACCGCCCTCCGGGCCGGACGCCGCCTCGATCTCCTCGGCGGCCAGCTCGTTGAGGCGGGCGCAGAGGCGTTCGGCGCTACGCCGGGAGTTGGTGAACACGATCGTGGACCGGTGCGCGCGGATCAGCGCGAACACGCGTTCCTCGACCGCCGGCCAGATGGAGGGGCGGCGGGGCGCGAGGCCGCCGAGATCGTCCTCGGGTGGCTCCTGCTCGTCGAGGCGAGTCATGTCCTCCACCGGGACCTGGACGCTGACCTCGATGGTCTTGTTCGACGGCGGCTGCACCACGTCGACCGGGCGCGCGCCGCCGAGGAAGCGGGCGCACACGTCGATCGGCCGGACGGTGGCGGACAGCCCGATCCGTTGCGCCGGTCGCTCCAGCAGCGCGTCGAGGCGTTCCAGGGACAGCGCCAGGTGCGCGCCGCGCTTGGTGCCGGCGACCGCGTGCACCTCGTCCACGATGACCGTGTCGACGCCGCGCAGCGAGTCGCGGGCGGCGGAGGTGAGCAGCAGGAACAGCGACTCGGGTGTGGTGATGAGGATGTCCGGCGGGGTGCGGGCGAAGGCCCGGCGCTCGTCGGCCGGGGTGTCGCCGGTCCGCATCCCGACGGTGACGTCCGGCGGGACCAGGCCGAGCCGGGAGGCGGCCTGGCGGATGCCGGTGAGCGGGGCGCGCAGGTTGCGTTCCACGTCGACGGCGAGCGCCTTGAGCGGGCTCACGTAGAGCACCCGGCAGCGGCGCCGGGGATCGGCCGGCGGTGGCTCCTTGGCGAGCCGGTCGAGCGACCAGAGAAACGCCGCGAGCGTCTTGCCGGAGCCGGTCGGCGCGACGACGAGCGCGTTGCGGGCGGCGGCGACCGAGCGCCAGGCGCCCTCCTGGGCCGGGGTGGGCGCGGCGAACGCCGCGGTGAACCACTCCCGGGTCGCCGCGCCGAACTCCGCCAGCACCCCGCCCGACCTGCCTGAACCGTCTGACCTGCCTGAACCGTCTGACCTGCCCGACCCGCCTGACCGGGCCACCTCGTCCGCCACGCACCCATCCTGCCGCGCGGGTGTGACAACCGGCCCGCCGCCGGACCGTTCCGTCCCGCGCGCGGCAGTCGAAGAATGGAATGGGCGATTATTCCGTTAAGTCTTACTTAACTGCTTGCTTGTGGGCTGCAACATAAAGTAACTTCACTCGCGATGCGGCGTGGGGTGGAGGCGTGGATGACCGTCGAGGAACGAGGCCGGGGGTCCGGAACCGACGTGCTCATCC
Organism: Micromonospora sp. Mcm103; assembly: GCF_024519755.1. Classification (NCBI taxonomy): domain Bacteria; kingdom Bacillati; phylum Actinomycetota; class Actinomycetes; order Micromonosporales; family Micromonosporaceae; genus Micromonospora; species Micromonospora sp. Mcm103. The sequence continues at coordinate 170,486 of NZ_JALJRJ010000008.1, read as the reverse complement.
GCAAGGTCGACAGTCGACTGGCGGCGCTCCGCGCCGGGCTGCACGGTCCTGATCTGGAGCTGGCCGAGGAACTCGCCGCGCGGCTGCGCGAGATGATCCTGGCGACCGCCCGGTCCAGCGCCGCCGACCGTGCCCGGGTCCGGGCCGCCGTGCACTACTTCGTCCAGCGCCGGGAGAGCCGGGACGCCCGGCTGCCGCTGCGCTCCCTGGCCGCCGCCCAGCGCGCGGTAGACCGCGCCGCCCACCAGCTGGCCACCCCCGGCCCCACCCCCTGACCGCCCTCTCCCACCCGTCCCCTCCTCGCCCCCAACCACTCCGGTGATCAAGGAGTTCGCGGCGGGTTCCGGCCGCGTGATCCCGGACACGAACTCCTTGATCACCGGGCGATGGGGCGGCTGCACGCCGGGTGGCCGGGTGGGGTAAGGGTGGGTTTTGGGGAAAACCGCCCGGTTCGGTGCCTCTGTGGCGTGTGATCGGTTGTGACACCAGCGTGTTCGCGCGCTGTCACCTCGACCGGGAGTACGTGTGCTCGTCCTGCTGATCGTGCACCTGGTGGCGGCGCTGCTCGCCCCGCTGCTGGTCCGCCGGTGGGGTCCGCGCGCCTGCCTGCTGCTCGCGCTCGCCCCGGCCGCCACAGCGGTCTGGGCGGCGGCGCACACCGGAGCGGTACGCGACGGCGGCGAAGTGGTCGAGACGTACCAGTGGATCTCGCAGCTCCAGCTCGACGTGGCGCTGCGCGTCACGACGTTGTCCTGGCTGATGCTGCTGCTCGTCGGCGGCGTCGGCGCGCTCGTGCTGGTCTACTCCGCCCGCTACTTCCCGCCCGGGTCCATCGGGCTGGCCCGGTTCGCCGCCGTCATGGTCGCCTTCGCCGGGGCGATGCTCGGCCTCGTCGTCTCCGACGACCTGCTGCTGCTCTACGTCTTCTGGGAACTGACCACCGTCTTCTCGTACCTGCTCATCGGGCACAGCACCGAGCGCCGGTCCAGCCGGTGGGCCGCCGCGCAGGCGCTGACAGTGACCACGCTGGGCGGGCTCGCCATGCTCGTCGGGTTCCTGCTGCTCGGCCACCACGCCGGCGGCTACCGGTGGTCGGCGGTGGCCTCGGCGCCGCTGCCCGGCGGCGGGTACCTGGTCGTCGCGGTGCTGCTGATCCTCGCCGGGGCACTGGCGAAGTCCGCGGTGTTCCCGTTCAACGCCTGGCTGCCGGTGGCGATGGCCGCCCCGACGCCGGTGAGCGCGTACCTGCACGCGGCGGCGATGGTGAAGGCCGGCATCTTCCTCATCGGACTGCTCGGCCCGGTGCTCGCCCCGGTCGACGGGTGGCGGCCGGTCACCGTGGTCGCCGGCCTGGTCACGCTCGTCATCGGCGGGTGGGCGGCGCTGCGGCAGACCGACCTGAAGCTGCTGCTGGCGTACGGGACGGTCAGCCAGCTCGGTCTGCTCACCGTGGTGTTCGGCGCGGGCACCCCGAAGGCGGCGCTGGCCGGGGTGGCGATGCTGGCAGCACACGCCCTGTTCAAGGCGGCGCTGTTCCTCGTCGTCGGCATCCTCGACCACGAGGCCGGCACCCGTGACCTGCGGGAGCTGTCCGGGGTCAGGCGGACCGCGCCGGTGCTGGCCGTCGTCGCCACGCTGGCCGCCGCCTCGATGGCCGGGGTGCCGCCGCTGCTCGGGTTCGTCGGGAAGGAGGCGGCGCTCGCCGCGTTCACCGGTGATCCGCTGGTGCTGACCGTGCTGGTGGTGGGCAGCGCGCTCACCGTCGCGTACAGCATCCGGTTCCTCTGGGGCGCGTTCGGCACCCGGCCCGGCACCCCGGACACCGAGCTGGCCCGGCCGCCCGCCGCGATGCTCGTACCCCCGGCGCTGCTCGCCGTGGCCGGGCTCGCCGCCGGCCCGGCGGCCGGGTGGCTGAGCGGCCTGTTCGAGCCGTACGCCGAGCTGTTCGGGCCGGTCGAGGAGCACCTGGCGCTCTGGCACGGCCCCACGGCGGCGCTCGGTTTGTCCGCCCTCGTGCTGGCCGGCGGTGTGGTGCTGCACCTGGTCCGCGGCCCGCTGGCGCCCGCGCTGGCCCGGCTGCGCTCGCCGGTGGGCGGCAACCAGGGGTACGAGTGGGTGACGCACGCCTTCGACCGGCTCGCCATCGAGGTCACCGGCGCCACCCAGCGCGGGTCGTTGCCGCAGTACCTCGGCACCGTGCTGCTCGTGCTGGTGTTCGTGCCGGGCGGGGCGATGATCGCGACCGCGCCGTGGCGGGTCGACCTGGCGACCTGGGACAACCCGGCCCAGCTCGTGGTCTGCGTGGTGATCGCGGTGGCCGCGCTGCTCGCGGTCGGCGCGCGCCGCCGGCTCACCGCGATGCTGCTCGTCGGCGTGACCGGCTACGGCACCGCGATGATGTTCGTCCTCTACGGCGCGCCGGACGTGGCACTGACCCAGTTCCTGGTGGAGACCGCGACGATCGCCGTGTTCGTGCTGGTGCTGCGTCGGCTGCCGGAGCGGTTCTCGGCCCGTCCGCTGCGCCGCAGCCGCTGGGTCCGCCGCGGCATCGGAATCGCCACCGGTGTGGTGATGGCCGGTCTGGCGCTGGCCGCGGCCGGGGCGCGGCGAGCGCCGTCGATCTCCGCCGACTTCCCGGACCTGGCCCTGATCGAGGGGTACGGCCGCAACGTCGTGAACGTGACGCTGGTCGACATCCGGGCCTGGGACACGATGGGGGAGATCTCGGTGCTCGTGGTCACCGCGACCGGCGTGGCCAGCCTGATCTACGAGCGGTCCCGCACCGGGCCGCGTCCCCGCCGTCCCCCACCGGCCGCACTGCGCGCCGGCGACCGGCGCACGGTGTGGCTGCGCGGTGGGCAGACGCTGCCGGAACGGCGGCGGTCGATCGTGTTCGAGGTGGTCACCCGGCTGATCTTCCACACCGTCCTGATCTTCTCGCTGTTCCTGCTCTTCTCCGGGCACAACGCCCCCGGTGGCGGCTTCGCCGGCGGGCTCGTGGCCGGCCTCGCGCTGGCCCTGCGGTACCTGGCCGGCGGCCGGTACGAGCTGGCCGAGGCGGCGCCGGTCGGGGCCGGCACGGTGCTCGGCGCGGGTCTGGGCATCTCGGTCGGCAGCGGCGTGCTCGGCCTGGCGCTCACCGGCGAGGTGCTCCAGAGCATCAAGGTCAACCTGTGGCTGCCGCTGGTCGGTGACTTCTACCTGGTCACGTCGCTGTTCTTCGACATCGGCGTCTACCTGGTGGTGGTCGGGCTGGTGCTGGACATCCTGCGCAGCCTGGGCGCCGAGGTGGACCGGCACGTGGAGGCGGCGGGCGAGGCGGGGCGCGGCCTGGTCATCCAGCGCGAGGGCCAGTCATGACGCGCGGGGCGGCCGGGCCGACGCTGGTGCTGGTGCTGGCGGTCGGGGTGCTCGTCGCCGCCGGTGTCACGCTGCTGCTGGAACGCAGCCTGACCCGGATCCTGCTCGGCATCATCCTGCTCGGCAACGGCGTGAACCTGCTCATCCTGCTGGGCGGGCGGTCCGGCGCCGCTCCGCTGGTCGGTACCGCCCCGCAGCGGGAGATGAGCGACGCGCTGCCGCAGGCCATGGTGCTCACCGCCGTGGTGATCACGTTCGGGCTGACCGCGTTCCTGCTCGCTGTCGCGTACCGGAGCTGGTACACCAGCGGCGACGACGAGGTCCAGGACGACCTGGAGGACCGGCAGATCGTCCGGCTCGCCGAGAGCAACGAGGTGTCCACCGCGGACCTCGGCGGTGAGGGCCCGGACGACGACCCGGAGCAGGTGGACCCGGAGCCGGCCCGCCGGCGGTTGCGCCGGGACGGGGAAGCCCAATGAGCGCCCTGGTGCCGCTGCCGGTGGTGGTGCCGCTGCTCGGCGCGGCGCTCACCCTCGTGCTGTCCGGCCGGCCCCGCCTGCAGCGGTCGATAAGCGTCCTCTGCCTGTCCAGCGTCCTGGTGGTGGCGGCGGTGCTGCTGGTGCAGGCGTACCGGTTCGGGCCGGTGGTGGTGCAGGTGGGCGGCTGGCCGGCGCCGGTGGGCATCGTGCTGGTCGCCGACCAGCTGGCGGCGCTGATGGTGCTCGTCTCCTCGGCGGTGACGCTGTGCGTCCTGCTCTACTCGATCGGCCAGGGCCGGGGGGAGACCGGGGAGACCGCGCCGGTGAACATCTACCACCCCACGTACCTGGTGCTCACCGCGGGCGTGACGAACGCCTTCCTGGCCGGGGACCTGTTCAACCTGTTCGTCGGCTTCGAGATCCTGCTGGCCGCGAGCTTCGTGCTGATCACGCTGGGCGGCACCGAGGTGCGGTTGCGGACCGGATCGACGTACGTGGTGGTCAGCATCCTGTCGTCGCTGCTGTTCCTGTCCGCGGTGGGGCTGGTGTATGCGGCCACCGGCACGCTGAACATGGCCCAGCTCGCCGGTCGGCTGGACGCGCTGCCGTCGGGCGTACGCCTGACCCTGCAACTGATGCTGCTGCTCGCGTTCGGGATCAAGGCGGCGGTGTTCCCGCTGTCGGCGTGGCTGCCGGACAGCTACCCGACCGCGCCCGCGCCGGTGACGGCGGTCTTCGCCGGCCTGCTCACCAAGGTCGGCGTGTACGCGATCATCCGCACCGAGACGCTGCTGTTCCCCGGCGGCCAGGTCGCCACGCTGCTGATGGTGGTGGCCGGGCTGACCATGGTGGTCGGCATCCTCGGTGCGGTGGCCCAGTCGGACCTGAAGCGGCTGCTGTCCTTCACGCTGGTCAGCCACATCGGCTACATGATCTTCGGGGTGGCGCTGAGCACCGTCGCCGGCCTGTCCGGGGCGATCTTCTACGTGGTGCACCACATCACCATCCAGACCACGCTGTTCCTGGTCGCCGGCCTGGTCGAGGAACGCGCGGGCAGCACCGACCTGCGCCGCATCGGCGGCCTGGCCCGGATCGCCCCGATGCTCGGCGTGCTCTTCTTCGTCCCCGCGATGAACCTCGCCGGCATCCCGCCGTTCTCCGGCTTCCTCGGCAAGCTCGGGCTGCTCCAGGCGGGCGTCGCAGCGGGCGGGACGCTGCCCACGGTGCTGGTCGCGGCCGGTACGCTGACCAGCCTGCTCACGCTCTACGCGGCCTCCCGGGTGTGGAACATCGCGTTCTGGCGGGAGCCCCGGCTGGCCACCACCACCCCGCCGGCCCGGCTGCCCGGACTGATGGTCGGGGCCACCACCGCCCTGGTCGCGCTCGGTGTGCTGTTCACGTTGGTGGCCGGGCCGCTGTTCCAGGTCACCGCCGACGCGGCCACCGACCTGCGCGAGCGCACCCCGTACGTGCGGGCGGTCCTGCCCCGGGACGTGCCGTGACCGACGACCTGCCCCCGGGCGGGGGTGCGACCGGTGAGCCCGCCGGCGTATCCCGTGCGGCGCCCGCCCCGGACGCGCCGACGCCGACCGTCGGGCGGGGCGGGCGGCGGCGGGACCAGGCGCTGGCACTCGGCTGGCTGGTCGCCGCCTGGCTGCTGCTGTGGGGCGACGTCTCCCTGGGCAACGTGATCGCCGGACTGGTGGTCGGCGTGGCCGTGCTGCTGTTCTTCCCACTGCCGCCGGTCACCTTCGGCGGCCGGTTGCGCCCCCGCGCGCTGCTGGTGTTCGCGGCGACGTTCGTCGCGGAACTGGTCAGCGCCAGCGTGCACGTGGCAGCCGTGGCGCTGCGTCTCGGCTACCGCCCGCGCGGCGCGATCATCGCGGTGCCGCTGCGCGTGCGCACCGACCTCAACCTCGCGCTCACCGCCGAGGTGATCTCGCTGGTGCCGGGCACGCTGATCCTCGACGTCGACCGGGCCGCGGGCGTGCTCTACGTGCACGTGCTCGACGTGCGCGGACCCGAGGACATCACCGGCAGCCGCGAGCGCGTGCTCGCCGTCGAACGGCGCATCGTCCGCGCCATCGGATCTCCCGACGAGGTACGCCGGCTCGACCTCGCACCCGACGAACGGAGGAACCACCCGTGACAGTCCTGCTCGCCGTCGCGTTGACCGTGCTGCTCTCGGCCACCGCGCTGCTCGCCCTGGCCCGGATCTACCGGGGCCCGTCCCTGCTCGACCGGGTCGTCGGCGCCGACCTGCTGCTGTCGGCGATGCTCGCCGCGGTGGGGGCGGAGGCCGCCGTGAACCGGCACGCCACCACGCTGCCCGTGCTGGTGGTGCTCTCGCTGCTCGGCTTCATCGGGTCGGTGTCGCTGGTGCGCTTCGCGGTCCGGGCTGAAGCGTGAGCGCGAGGAGTGAGCCGGTTCTGCGAGCCCCGCAGTCGCGAACGGAAGGAGGCTCAGCCTGATGGCCGGCGCGGTCGCGGACTGGGTGGGTGGGGTGCTGCTGCTGGCCGGTGCGGTGCTGGCCCTGGTCGCCGGCATCGGGCTGGTGCGCTTCCCGGACGTGCTGGACCGGATGCACGCGGCCACCAAGCCGCAGGTGCTGGGCGTCCTGCTGTTGCTGGCCGGGCTGGCGCTGCGTCTGCGTACCCCGTCGGACCTGGGCATGCTGGTCCTGGTGGCGATCTTCCAGCTCTCCACCGCGCCGGTGGCCGCGCAGATGATCGGCCGGGCCGCGTACCGCTCCGGGCGGGTCGACCGGACGCTGCTGGACGCCGACGAGCTGGCCGGACGCTGAACCGGACGTGCGGGAGGCTTCCCGGCACCCTCAGCGAACGTCCAGCGGGTACCGATAAAATGGGCCGCATGATCGACTCTCCTGCCCCGGAGGGCAGCAGTAGCCGGCCGGGTAATACCCGGCGAATTCCCTCCCCGACGACCCCGGGAGCCCTGAACCTCCCGTGTTGATCCTCGTCGGTCTCCTTCTCATCACCGTCCTCACCGCCGCCACCGGTTACTTCGTGGCCCAGGAGTTCGGTTACGTCGCCGTGGACCGTGGCAAGCTCAAGCAGCTCGCCGACGGTGGCGACCGTGCCGCGGCCCGGGCCCTGGAGGTGACCGGGCGGCTCTCCTTCATGCTGTCCGGCGCCCAGCTCGGCATCACCGTGACCGCCCTGCTCGTCGGTTACGTCGCCGAGCCGTTCCTCGGCGCCGGGCTGGCCGACCTGCTCGGCCTGGCCGGGCTGTCCAGCGCGGTCACGCTGCCGTTGTCGGTGGCGCTCGCCCTGGTCATCGCCACCGTCGTGCAGATGGTCCTGGGTGAGCTGGCCCCGAAGAACCTGGCCATCGCGCGGGCCGTGCCGCTCGCCCGGGCGCTGTCCCGGTCCACCCTGATCTACCTGAAGATCGCCGGTCCGCTGATCACGCTGTTCGACCGGGCCGCCGTACGGCTGCTCCGCCGCATCGGCATCGAGCCGATCGAGGAGCTGCCCAGCGGCGCCACCCCGCAGGACCTGGAACAGATCATCGCCGAGTCCCGGGAGGAGGGGCACCTCGACGCCGAGATGTCCGACCTGCTGGACCGGGGTCTGGACTTCCGGGAGCTGACCGCCGGGGAGGCGATGGTGCCGCGCGTCGACGTGCACACCATCCGGGCCGACGAGCCGGTCAGCCGGATCGTCGAGCTGCTGGACACCGGCCACTCCCGGTTCCCGGTGAGCGGCGCCGAGGGCGTCGACGACCTGGTCGGCGTGGTCGGCATCGCCGACGTGCTCGGGGTGCCCCCGGCGCAGCGCGCGACCACCCGGGTCGACGCGGTGGCCGTACCCCCGTTGCTGGTGCCCGAGACGCTGCCGCTGCCGACGGTGCTGGACCGCCTGCGGTCCGGGCACCGGCAACTCGCCTGCGTGGTCGACGAGTACGGCGGCTTCGCCGGCGTGATCACGCTGGAGGACCTGGCCGAGGAACTGGTCGGGCCGATCCGCGACGAGGACGACCCGCCGGACCGGGCCGCGGCGCGGCAGGAGGACGGCTCCTGGGTGGTCCCGGCGCGCTGGCGCATCGACGAGGTCGCCGACAGCACCGGCATCGAACTGCCCGAGGCGCCCGAGTACGACACGCTCTCCGGGCTGGTGATGCGGGAGCTGGGCCGGGTGCCCGAGGTCGGTGACCGGCTGGAGATCCCGGTCGCCGCGGACGGCGACGAGCCGGCCGGCGGCCCGCGGGTGCTGGTCGAGGTGCTGGCGGTGGACCGGCACGTGGCCGACTCGGTGCGGCTGCGGCCCGCCGCCTCGGTGTCCGGGGAGGGTTCCGCATGAGCCCCGGATTCGCGTTGTTCTTCTCCGTGGTGCTGCTGGCGCTCAACGGGTTCTTCGTGGCCGCCGAGTTCGCGCTCGTCGCCTCCAAGCGGTACCGCCTCGAACAGGCGGCCGCCGGTGGCGGCCGGGCGGCCCGCGCGGCGCTGGACGGCGTCCGCGAGCTGAGTCTGATGCTGGCCGGCGCGCAGCTCGGCATCACGCTGTGCACGCTGGGTCTGGGCGCGCTGGCCGAACCGGCCATCGAGCACCTGCTCAGCCCGCTGCTGCACGCGGTCGGCCTGCCCGAGGCGGTCAGCCACGTGGTGGCGCTGGTGTTCGCGCTGTCGCTCGTGACGTTCCTGCACCTGGTGGTCGGCGAGATGGCCCCGAAGTCGTGGGCGATCACCGACGCGGAGCGGTCGGCGATGCTGCTGGCGCTGCCGTTCCGGGCGTTCGCCCGGATCGCCCGGCCCGTGCTGTCCCTGCTCAACGGGCTCGCGAACGCGATGCTGCGCCTGTTCGGGGTGCAGCAGCAGGACCAGCTCGCCCAGGTGCACGGCCCGGACGAGCTGCGCATCCTGCTGGAGCAGTCCCGGGAACACGGGCTGCTCGGCGCCGAGCAGCACCAGCTGCTGACCAGCATGCTGGAACTCCAGGGCACCACGGTCGCCCAGGTGATGGAGCCGTTCGACCGGATCGTCACGGTGGGCCGGAGTGAGACCGCCGAGCGGATCGAGCACGTCTCCCGCGACAGCGGCCGGTCCCGGCTCGCCGTGGTCGACACCGGTGGTGAGGTGTGCGGCCTGGTGCACGTACGCGAGGCGGTGCGCGCCGTCACCACCGGCCGCCCGGCGACCGCGGAGGAGCTGATGACCAGCGCCTTCACGCTGCCGGCCGAGGCGTCGGTGACCGAGGCGGTGGCCGCCATGCGGGCACGGCAGGCGCAGCTCGCGCTGGTGAGCAACGGTGGCGGGCCGACCCGGCCGATCGGGTTCGTCGCGCTGGAGGACCTCCTGGAGGAGGTCATCGGCGAGTTCGACGACGAGACCGACCCGGTGCCGCGAGGCCGCCGGATGCGCTGACCGTCGTGATCCGTACCGGCCCGGCGAGGTGGGAGACCACCTCGCCGGGCCGGCGTCGTTCCGGCGGGGCATGGCCGGGCGGGCAGCGGGAAAGCCCCGGCATGCGGTTGACCGGCGTGTCGCGGGACTCCGCCTGGACCGGGCTCTCGGTGAGCACCACGCTGCCCAACCCGAGCACCCGGCCGGGCCTGCGCCTGCCGGGCCGGGTGACGCTCACCGCCGGCGGGTCGGACGTACCGGTCCGGCACATCCGGCTCGGCCTGGTCACCCAGGTCGAACCGGAGGACCCGGAGGCGCCGCGCCGCCTGGTGCAGTTCCAGACGTGGACGATCGCGGGACGGTTCGTGGTGCCGGCCGGGCGGCGGCGGGCCGTCGAGTTCGCCGTGCCGCTGCCGTGGGAGTCGCCGGTGACCACGTACGGCGGGGTGCCGTTGCTGAGCCTGCGTACCGGGCTGCGCACCGAGGTGTCGGTGGATCCGGAGGTGGACCAGGGCGCGATGGTGCCGGTGCTGATCCACCCGCTGCCCACCCAGGAGCACGTGCTCGCCGCGCTGGACACGCTCGGCTTCGCGATCCGGCAGGCCGGGCTGCGCGAGGGACGGCTGCCGGGGGTGGAGCAGACGCTGCCGTTCCAGCAGTGGTACGGCTTCTGGGCCGCCCCGCTCTACGCCGGCCCGATGACCGAACTCGAAATGATCATGCTGACCGACTCGGCCGGCATGGAGGTGCTGCTCTGGCTGGACCGGCGGCTCTCCCTGGCCGGGATCACCCACCAGAGCATCAGCCGGTTCCGGGTCTGGCACGCCGGTGCCGACAAGCGCGACTGGGTGGCCACTGTGGACGGCTGGCTGCGGCACGCCATCGACAGGCACGCGGCCGCCGCCGCGCACGCCGACTGGTCGGCCACGATCCGCGAGTCGGCGCACGTCAGCCGCCCGCCCGACCGTCCGGTCGCGCCCGGTTACGGCCTCGGGGGTACGGCCGGCGGCGCGGGCATCGGCGGCGGTGGCGGAGGCGGCGACGGCACCTGACCCTCGCCGCCGGTCAGCCGGCGGCGAGCTTCAAACTGAAGCCGAGGAACAGCACCGCGACGGCAGTCGTGCCGCTCGCGGCGAGCCGGCGGCGCTGCCGGAACTGGGCCGCCAGGTACGTGCCGGTGAAGATCAGCACGGTCAGGTAGATCGCGCTGGCGACCTGCGCGATCAGCCCGAGCAGCAGGAACGACAGCGCCGGCCACGCGTACCGGGGGTCGACGAACTGGATGAAGAACGAGACGAAGAACAGGATCGCCTTCGGGTTGAGCAGGCTGATCACCAGCGCCCGGCGGAACGGCTCCCGCTGTTCCGCCGGCTCCACCTCGTCGATCAGGCGCGGCGTGGCCGGGTCGTTGCGGTCGCGCCAGCGCCGCCACGCGCCGCGCAGCATGGCCAGCCCGAGATACCCGAGGTACGCCGCCCCGGCGTACTTGATCACCAGGTAGAGCGGGGGATACGCCTGGAGCAGCGAGGCCACACCGGCGGCGGAGAGCACCATCAGCACCGCGTCGCCGACGAACACCCCGGCGGCGGCCCGGTAGCCGGTGGCCACGCCCCGGCGGGCGGCGGTGGCCAGCACGAAGAGCGAGTTGGGGCCGGGCAGCAGCACGATCGCCACGGTGCCCAGCACGTACGTCCAGATGTCGGTGATCCCCAGCACGCCGGACATCATGACGCCGCGCCCGCCGTCGGGCGAAGCCTTTCCCGCAGGCTGACCTGTGCGTTCGGCCACTCCTGCGCGAGCATCGAGTACTGCACGGTGTCCCGCCAGGAGCCGTCGGCACGCTGCTTGTGCTGCCGCAGCACGCCCTCGCGGCTCGCGCCGAGCCGTTCGATGGCCCGCTGCGAGCGGTCGTTGCGGATGTCGGTGTGCCAGACCACGCGGACGGCGTCGAGGTCGTCGAAGGCCCGGCCCAGCAGCAGCAGCTTCGCCTCGGTGTTGACGCCGGTACGCCACCAGGGGCGGCCCAGCCAGGTGTAGCCGATCGCCAGCGACCGGCGGACCGGGTCGATCTCGTAGTAGGAGGTCGTGCCGATCACCGCGCCGGTGACGGCGCAGCGCTGCGTCCAGCACACCTGCTCACCGCGTTCCTGGGCGTCCAGGTAGGCGGCGACCACCCGGCGCATCTCGGCGGCGTCGGCCGGCTGCGTACCGCCCAGGTGCCGCCACACCTCCGGGTCGGCGGTGGCGGCGTACAGCTCGTCGGCGTGGGCGAGGTCGAGCGGCTCCAGCACCACGTGCTCGCCGCGCAGCACCGCCGGCTCGTGCCACGGCGAGCGGGCCGGGCGCAGGTACGCCGGCACCGGCGCGTTCACCCCGGGTGCGGGTTCGGGGCGGCCCGGCGTGAGCCGCAGCGGCACCACACCGGCCCAGTACGGCAGCGCCTCGTCGGCCGGCTCGTCGTTGACGCCGCCGGTGCGCATCCGTACCGACACCTCGCGCAGCGGCAGCGCCAGCACGGCGGTCTCGGCCAGTTCGCGCCGGTTCGGCGGGCGGCTGTCGGCGGACCGGCCGGCGGCGACCTTCTCCACCAGCGCGGTCAGCACCGCCGCCTTCTCGCCGGCGTCGTCGACCAGGTGGGCGGTGCCGTGCGCCACCACCGACCGGTAGTTGGCGCTGTGGTGGAACTGGGAGCGGGCGTAGATCAGCCCGTCGAGGTGGGTGACGGCGACGCAGACCCTCAGCCCGGCCTCTCCCCGGGCGGCGAGCAGCGGCCGGCTGCCGGTGGATCCGTGCAGGTAGAGGGTGTCGCCGATGCGCACGTGCAGGGTCGGCAGGATGCGCGGCTCACCGTCCACCGTGAACGACAGCGCGCAGTGGTACGCCTCGTCGAGCAGCGCGTGCGCGGTGGCCCGGTCGTAGTGCATCCGGTCGCGGGTGCGGGTGGCGGTGGTGCGTTCGGTCGGGGCGTACACGTGACATCCCACCTTTGTTCTAGTACAATCTCCGAACTGTGGCAGCACAATATCAGGTCACCGGCTCGACGTCCGCCGCGATTTCGGCAAGCGTCGAATCCGGCATCCGCACCGGCGATCTCGCCCCCGGCGACGCCCTGCCCGCCGTCCGTGCGCTCGCCGCCCAGCTGGACGTCAGCCCGGCCACCGTCGCGAAGGCGTACCAGGAACTGCGGCAACGCGGCCTGGTCGCGACCGCCGGCCGGCACGGCACCCGGGTCCGCCCCCGCCCGCCGGTCGCCGGTCGCCGCGCCGCGTTGCTGCCCCCGCCGCTGCCCGGCGGCCGTGACCTCTCCGCCGGCCAGCCCGACCCCCGGCTGCTGCCCCCGCTCGGCCCGCACCTGGCAGCGCTCGCCACCGAGATCGGACCCCCCGGCGGGTACGCGACCGACGCCGTGCTGCCCGAGCTGGCCGCCCTGGCCCGGGACCGGCTCGCCGCCGATCGCGTGCCGGCCGCCGAGCTGACCGTCACCGGCGGCGCGCTCGACGGCATCGAACGGCTGCTCGCCGCCCACCTGCGCCCCGGCGACGCGGTGGCGGTGGAGGACCCGGGCTGGGCCAACCTGCTCGACCTGATCGCCGCGCTCGGGCTGCGTACCGTCGGGGTGCCGGTGGACGACGAGGGCCCCACCGTCGGCGGCGTCCGGGCGGCGCTCACCGCCGGAGTCCGGGCGCTCGTGGTGACCAGCCGGGCGCAGAACCCGACCGGCGCCGCCGTCTCCGCCGACCGGGCCGGCGCGCTGCGGACGCTGCTCGCCGGCCGGGCCGACCTGCTGCTGATCGAGGACGACCACGCCGCCGAGCTGGCCCGCGTACCCCTGCACCCGCTCGCCGGGGCGACCCCGGCGTGGGCCTTCGTCCGGTCGGTGAGCAAGCCCTACGGGCCCGACCTGCGGCTCGCGGTGCTGACCGGCGACGAGGCCACAGTGGCCCGGGTGGCCGGGCGGGCGCGGGTCGGCGCCGGCTGGGTCTCCACGGTGCTGCAACGCCTGGTCGTGTCGCTGTGGCGCGACCCGGCCACCGCCGAGCTGGTCCGGCGCGCGGCGGACAGCTACGACAGGCGGCGCGACGGGCTGGTGGCCGCGCTCGCCGCGCGCGGGACGGTCGCGCACGGGCGTACCGGGATCAACGTCTGGGTGCCGGTGCCCGACGAGACGGTGGCGATCACGACGTTGCGCGACGCCGGGTGGTCGCTCGCCCCCGGCGGCCTGTACCGGATCGCCGCCGCCCCCGCCGTGCGCGTCTCGGTGAGCGCGCTGGACGAGGCCGACATCCCGGCGCTCGCCGACGCCCTCACCGCGGGAAGGAAGGGCCCCCTCCTAACGCATTCGGTATAGGAAGGGCCCCTTCTCAACACCTCCGGACAGCGCGGCGGGCCGCTCGCGTGCGCACCGCCGGACGGGGTAGAACGATCGGCATGGCCGAGACCGAGAGCGCACCCGGAGCACAGGAGTTCATCCCGCCGTCGGCGGACACCATCGACGAACTACGCGCCGCGGCGGGCGACTGCCGGGGCTGTGAGCTGTACCGGGAGGCCACCCAGACCGTCTTCGGCCGCGGCGACGAGCACGCGCGGGTGGTCTTCGTCGGCGAGCAGCCGGGCGACATCGAGGACCAGAAAGGGCTGCCGTTCGTCGGGCCGGCCGGGCGGCTGCTGCGCAAGGCCGTCGACGACGCGGCGCTCGACCCCGCCCAGATCTACCTGACGAACGCCGTGAAGCACTTCCGCTTCGAGCTGCGCGGCAGGCGGCGCATCCACCAGACCCCGGACCGCGTGCACGTCACCGCTTGCCGGCCTTGGCTGGTCGCCGAGTTCGCCCGGCTGCGTCCGGAGATCGTGGTGGTGCTCGGCGCCACCGCCGCCAAGGCGCTGCTCGGCCCGAGCTTCCGGGTGACGAAGCAGCGCGGCGAGCTGCTGCCCTGGCCCGCCGCCGCGCAGCACCCGGAGGACTTCGAGCGCGTGCCGGTCGACCGGACGGGCGCTGTCGCCGACGCCCCGGCGGCCCGGCTGCTCGCCACCATCCATCCGTCCGCGGTGCTGCGCGCCGACAACCAGGACGTGGCGTACGAGGGCCTGGTCGCCGACCTGAAGGTGGCCGCCAAGGCGCTCAAGAAGTGATCTTGCCGAACACGTCCTTGGCGACGATTCGCCCGTCCCGGACCCGGTAGACGTCCAGCCCGCGAAGCACGGTGCCGTCCTCGGCCGGCGGCCAGGCCCACTCGCAGACGGCGCGGTCGCCGGTGGCCCAGACCGCGCCGTCTGCCGGACCGTCGCCGGGACCGAGCTGCCCGGCGAAGACCTCGGCCACCGCCGCCCGGCCCCGTACCGTGCCGGCCGGCCCGTCCCAGGCGTTCGGGCAGTAGGTGACGTCCTCGGCCAGGCAGGCCGACACCGCGGCCAGGTCACCCCGCAGCCAGGCCGCGTTGAACTCCTCGATCAGCGCGTGTGCGTCCACATCGGGCACGCTAGCGCCGGGCCGCGCGCGCCGCTGCCCCGGTCTCAGGGGCGCTGCTGCCAGGTGCAGAGGCAGACCCGGTTGCCGTCCGGGTCGGCGAGCACCCAGAAGCTCGGCGCCTCCGCGTCGCTGACCAGCGTCCCGCCCGCCGCCAGCGCCGCCGCGATGCGCGCGTCCACCTCGGCCGGGTCGACCCACACGTCCGGGTGCCACCGCTGCCGGGGCTCGTCCCGGCCGGAGCGCTGGAACCAGACCGTCGGCAGCACGCCGTCCGGGTCGCGTACCTCGTCGTCGTCCGGGCCCCGGCCGTCCGGCGACTGCCAGGTCAGGACCGCCCGCCAGAACGGCAGGACCGCCGCGTGCTCCGGGGTGTCCAGCGCGAGTTCCAGGCGGGCCAGCCCGGCTGCCGACAGGGTCAGCCCGGCGTCCGCGGCCAGGGTCGCGATCGTCCGGGCCAGCCGCAGGTCACGCTGGGTCACGCCACCCGCGTCGTGCGACCACAGCCGCACGTCCACGTGGGTGTAGCGCAGGTCCAGATCGGGATGATGATCGACCCGCTCGGCCTCCGCGCCCACCGCGGCCACCAGCGCCAGTCCGGCCGCGAAATCGGGGGTACGGATGCGCGTCTGCAACGCCCCCAGCAGGTACGTCCACCCGTCCAGCCCGGCCTCGGCGACCTGCTTCCCCGTGAGTGTGCTCATCCGGCCATCCTGGTCTACCGCGCGGCGGCGGACCAGCCCCGCTCACCCCTGTCCGGGGCGGCTGAGCGGTGCCAGACTTGCCGACATGGAGCAGCATCTCTACGAGCCCGTCCACGACGAGTTCCGCGACCTGTGCCGCCGGTTCCTGACCCGGGAGGCGGTGCCGCACCACGAACGCTGGGAGGCCGACGGGATCGTCGACCGGGAGGTCTGGCGGTCCGCCGGCGCGGCCGGGCTGCTCGGCCCGGACGTCGACCCCGAGTACGGCGGCGGCGGGCAGCGCGACTTCCGGTTCAACGCGGTACTGGACGAGGAGATCGTCGCGTCCGGGTGCTCGGGTCTGGGGTTCGGCCTGCACAACGACGTGGTCGCGCCGTACCTGACCGAGCTGACCACCGGCGACCAGCGCAAGCGGTGGTTGCCGGGCTTCTGCTCCGGCGACCTGGTCACCGCGATCGCGATGAGCGAGCCGGGCGCGGGCAGCGACCTGGCCGGCATCCGCACCAGCGCGGTCCGCGACGGCGACAGCCTGGTCCTCAACGGGCAGAAGACGTTCATCACGAACGGTGAGATGGCCGACCTGGTGGTCGTGGTGGTCAAGACCGCGCCCGAGCAGGGCGCGCACGGGGTGAGCCTGGTCGTGGTGGAGAGCGGCACGCCGGGCTTCAGCCGGGGCCGCCGCCTGGCGAAGGTCGGATTGAAGGCCAACGACACCGCCGAGCTGTTCTTCGACGACTGCCGGGTGCCGGCGGAGAACCTGATCGGCACCGAGAACCACGGCTTCTACCACCTGATGGCCAACCTGCCCCGGGAACGGCTCAGCATCGCCGTGGCAGCGGTGGCGGCCTGCGAGAAGCTGCTCGCGCTCACCATCGAGTACGCCCGCTCCCGGGAGGCGTTCGGCCGGCCGATCGGCCGGTTCCAGCACAACCGGTTCCTGCTGGCCGAGCTGGACACCGAGGTCACCATCGCGCGGACCTTCGTCAACCACTGCATCGCCGAGTTCAACGCCGGCCGCCTGTCGGTGACCGACGCCGCGAAGGCCAAGTGGTGGACCACCGAGTTGCAGACCAAGGTCGCCGACCGGTGCGTGCAGTTGCACGGCGGCTACGGCTTCATGGCGGAGTACCCGGTGGCGAAGGCGTGGCTGGACAGCCGGGTGCAGACCATCTACGGCGGCACCACCGAGATCATGAAGGAGATCATCGGCCGGGGCCTCGGCCTGTAGCGAAACCGGGTGCCGGCCGGGCGGGCCGGTGCGGGAGGATGGGGCACCCGTCCCCACCAGGAGCGCCGCATGTCCACCGACCTGACCGCGCCGGCCCCGCCCCGGCCCGACGTCGCCGGCATCCAGCGGCGTACCGTCCGGCTGCTCTTCCTCACCCAGATCATCGGCGGCATCGGCGTCACCATCGGCATCTCGGTCGGCGCGTTGCTCGCCGCCCGGGTCGCCGGCACCGCCCTGGCCGGGCTGGCGCAGAGCGCCGGGGTGGTCGGCGCCGCGCTGCTCGCCATCCCGGTCACCCGGCTCATGACCGCGCGGGGCCGGCGGCCAGGGCTGGTCCTCGCGTACGCGGTCGGCGCGGTCGGCGGCGTGCTGGTGGTGGTCGCCACCGCGACGCGCCTGGTGCCGCTGCTCTTCGTCGGCATGCTGCTGTTCGGCGGCGGCACGGCGGCCAACCTCCAGGCCCGCTACACGGCGGTGGACCTGGCCGAGCCGCACCGCCGGGGACGGCAGCTCTCGCTGGTCGTGTGGGCCACCACCATCGGCGCGGTGGCCGCGCCGAACTTCGCCGCGCTCGCCGACGAGACCACCCGTGGCTGGGGCCTGCCGGCGCTGGCCGGCCCGTTCGCCTTCAGCGCCGTCGCGTTCACGCTCACCGCCGTCGTACTCCTGGTCCTGCTCCGGCCGGACCCGCTGCTCACCGCGCGCCGGCTGACGGCGGCCGAGCCGGCGGCGGGCGCCGCACCGGCTGTCGCCCGCCGCGGTGGCATGGCCGCCGCGTGGCGCACGGTACGCGGGCGGCCGGCCGCCCGCCTCGGCATCGCCGCTGTCGCGGTGGGGCACCTGGTGATGGTCGCGGTGATGTCGATGACCCCGGTGCACCTCGGCGAGTGGCACTCCGACGCGGACGTCCTGCCGGTGGTCGGCCTGGTGCTGAGCCTGCACATCGCCGGCATGTACGCGCTGTCGCCGGTGGTGGGGTGGCTCACCGACCGGTTCGGCCGGCGGCCGGTGATCCTCGGCGGGGTCGCGCTGCTGCTGGCCGCGTGCGCGGTCTCCGGCACCGCGGGGCACAGCACACCGCTGCTGTCGGTGGGGCTGACGCTGCTCGGGCTGGGCTGGTCGGGCACGATGGTGGCGGGCTCGACGCTGCTGTCGGAGTCGGTGCCCACCGCCGACCGGCCCGGCGTGCAGGGCCTGTCCGATCTGCTCATGGGGCTGGCCGGGGCGGGTGCGGCGGCGGCGAGCGGGTTCGTCATGCGGGCCGTGGGGTACCCGACGCTCACCCTGCTGGCGGCGATCGCGGTGGTGCCGCTGGTGGCGCTGGCACTGCGCCGTACCGGCACGGCACCACTCGACGAGGAGGAGTGAACACGTGCGGCTGACCGACTTCTGGACGCGGCTGGAGGAGGCGTTCGGGCCCGGCTACGCGGCCAGCATCGCCAGGGACCAGGTGCTGTCCCAGCTCGGTGGGCGGACCATCGAGCAGGCGCTCGCGGCCGGTGAGCAAACGCACGTGGTCTGGCGCGCCGTGGTCGCCGCGTATCCCGACCGGGTGCCCGCCCGACTACGCTGAGCAGCCTTTTCATCGATCCCGCGTGTCGCTTGCCCAGTCGTACACCTGTTCGGCTATTGTCCACAGCGGGGTGCTCGTCCACAGCTCACGGCCCGTCGGCTGGTTTTCTGTCGGACCCAGCGCCTAGCGTGTCCCGCGTGACGCGAAGCTCAGGAAAGACGCCGGCGAAGGCAGGGGTGGCAACGATGGCAGCAGGGCCTGACCGGGAGAAGGCGCTCGACCTTGCTCTCGCTCAGATCGACAAGCAATTCGGCAAGGGTTCGGTGATGCGGCTGGGGGAGCGGCCCGTCGTGCAGACGGCTGTCATCCCGACCGGCTCCATCGCGCTCGACGTGGCGCTCGGCGTGGGCGGTCTGCCCCGCGGCCGGGTGGTCGAGATCTACGGTCCGGAGTCCAGCGGTAAGACCACCGTCGCGCTGCACGCGGTGGCGAACGCCCAGCGGGCCGGCGGCATCGCCGCGTTCATCGACGCGGAGCACGCGCTCGACCCGGAGTACGCACGGGCCCTCGGCGTCGACACCGACGCCCTGCTGGTCTCCCAGCCGGACACCGGCGAGCAGGCGCTGGAGATCGCCGACATGCTGGTGCGCTCCGGCGCGATCGACATCATCGTGATCGACTCGGTGGCGGCCCTGGTGCCGCGCGCCGAGATCGAGGGCGAGATGGGCGACAGCCACGTCGGTCTCCAGGCCCGGCTGATGAGCCAGGCGCTGCGGAAGATCACCGGTGTGCTCAACAACACCGGCACCACCGCGATCTTCATCAACCAGCTCCGCGAGAAGATCGGCGTGATGTTCGGCAGCCCGGAGACCACCACCGGTGGCCGGGCGCTGAAGTTCTACGCCTCGGTCCGGCTCGACGTGCGCCGCATCGAGAGCCTCAAGGACGGCACCGACGTGGTCGGTAACCGCACCCGGGTCAAGGTCGTGAAGAACAAGGTCGCCGCGCCGTTCAAGCAGGCCGAGTTCGACATCATGTACGGCAAGGGCATCTCCCGCGAGGGCTCGCTGATCGACGTCGGCGTGGAGCAGGCGATCATCCGCAAGTCCGGCGCCTGGTACACCTACGACGGTGACCAGCTCGGCCAGGGCAAGGAGAAGGCCCGCGAGTTCCTCCGCGAGAACCCGGACGTGGCGGCCGAGATCGAGAAGAAGATCCTGGAGAAGCTCGGCGTCGGCACCGGTGGTGCCGGTGACGCCGCCGGTGGCCCGGAACTGCCGCCGGTCGACTTCTGATCCGCTGACCCGTGGCAGGACGACGCGCCCGTACGGGCCGGGGCTGGGATGCCGGCCCACCCCGTACGGGCGACGCCACAGGTACGCCCCGGCCTCGCCGGGGACGCCGTGATCGCGCGGCGGAGCCCGATGCAGGGGAGGCTCCGGCTCCGCCGCGCGACGAGGCCGAGGTGGCCCGGGAGATCTGCCTGCGGCAGCTCGCGGTGCGCCCGCGCACCCGGGCCGAGCTGGCCGGCGCGCTGGCCCGGCGCGGCATCTCCGAGGAGGTCGCCGAGCAGGTCCTCGACCGGTACGACGAGGTCGGCATCGTCGACGACGCCGCCTTCGCCCGCGCCTGGGTGAGCAGCCGGCACAACGGCCGCGGGCTGGCCCGCCGGGCGCTCGCCAACGAGCTGCGCCAGCGCGGCGTCGACGGCGAGGTGGCCGGCGCGGCACTGGACGGGCTGGACGAGGAGACCGAGGCGCAGACCGCCCGTGCCCTGGTGGACCGCAAGCTGCGCACCGCCAGGGGCGAGCCGGACGCGGTGTTCCGGCGCCTGGTCGGCATGCTGGCGCGCAAGGGCTACCCGGCCGGGGTGGCGATCCGGGCGGTGAAGGACGCGCTCGCCGCGCAGAGCGCCGAGGCGGCCGAGTTCGCCGAGCACATCGACGCGGACGCGCTGGCCGACGCCGAGCACGACCTCGACTCCCGCCGACTCGACTGACCGACCGGCGGCCGGTGTCGCGGCCGCCGTCCCGAGGGGAGGCGCACACCCGTGCTGAAGGCGTGTCTCAACGGCACCCGACGGCGGGACGAGCACCCCGCCGTACCGCTCACCCCGGCCGAACTGGCCGCCGACGCGGTGCGCTGCGCGGCCGCCGGGGTGGCGGCGGTGCACGTGCACCCGCGCGACGAGGCCGGAGCCGAGTCGCTCGACCCGGCGGTGATCGCCGCTGCGGTCACCGCCATCCGCGACGCCCGTCCCGGCCTGCCGGTCGGCGTGAGCACCGGCGCCTGGATCGTCCCCGACCCGGCCGTGCGGGTCGCCGCCGTCCGCGCCTGGACGGTGCTGCCCGACTTCGCCTCGGTCAACGCCCACGAACCCGGGGCGGCCGAGGTCGCCGCCGCCCTGCACGAGCGTGGCGTGATGGTCGAGGCCGGCCTGTGGACGCCGGCGGCGGTCGACGCCTGGCGCCGCTGGTCCACGCCCACCGGGCGGGTCCTCGTCGAGTGCATGGCCGAGCAGGTCGAGACGGCTCTCGCCGACGCGGCGTCGATCCTCGCCGCGCTGCCCGACGGGCACCCGCCGGTGCTGCTGCACGGCGAGGGCCCGGCCACCTGGCCGGTGTACGCGGAGGCCGTCCGGCGGGGTCTGCACACCCGGATCGGCCTTGAGGACACGCTGCTGCTGCCCGACGGCACCCAGACCCCCGACAACGCCACCCTGGTAACCACAGCCCGAGCCACCGCCGCTCCCTGACCCACCCCGCCCGGCCCACCCACCCGGCCCACCCCGCCCGCTCCCGCCCCCGCCCGCCCCCGCCCGCTCCCGCTCCCGCCCGGTCCCGCCCGGTCCCGCTCGCTCCAGCCCGGTCGATCATGAAGTTGACGGCACCTCCCGTCCGTTTTGTCCAGGCCAACTTCATGATCACGCCCGTCAACCTCATGATCGTGCGGGGAGGGGGTGCCCTCACGTGCCTGCGACGGGCCGGGTGGCCCAGCGCGGTGATCAAGGGGTTTGTGTCACCCGAGGGCCCGTGGAGTGACGTCAACTCCTTGATCGTGTGGGCGAGTGGCGGGCGGCGTCGATGGGGGAGGGGGCCTGAGCAGGTCGGGAGCGGCGAGCAGTGGCGCCGGAGGGCGGGGTTTGTCCGGGCCTGTCCGGCATCTGATCACCACTGAGTGACGCCGCAACTTCTCTCCGTCCGGGTGGTTTGATCATGACTCCTTGACCGAACGGCCCCTCGCGACCTAGCCTCGCCATACAGGCTCACTTTGCCCGACCAGCGCAGGCTAAGCGCACAACATAGATCTCGTAACAGAACAGCATCACTTTGGCCAGCTACACCGGCCCTTGACGGAAGCTCCGGAACCTTTCGCAGCCTCCGACAACTGCAACCGGCCGCCAGCGGTGCCCCATGAGGGACACCGCCGACGGAAAGCTGCCCACAGCCAGCCGCTCCGGTCGGGCGTCCAGAGCCGCAGGCGCGTGTCCTTCGCGCGTGTCCTGCGGCGCCGACGTTTCAGGGGGAGGCGGCCATGGCAGGGCGGCACAGGTTCACCGGCGGTCTGCCACACGGCCCCGAACCCGCATCGGCGGGCGACAACCCGGCTACCGGGCATCGGCGGGCGAGTGTGCCCGCGTACCGGTGCGGAGCGGCTCGATGAGCGCCTTCGACATCGTCCTCCTCCTGGTCGTGCTGCTGCTGGTCGTGGTGGTGGTCGGCGCCGTGCTGTTCGGCGTGCGTACCCTCAAGCGGCTCAGCCTGGCACCCGCGCCGGAGGACCCGGCGTTCATCGCGGAGAAGGACCGGCAGGAGCAGTCCCTCGCGGCGTTGCGGACGGCCGCCGACGAGGTGAACAGCACCATCGACGTGGCGAAGTCCGCTGCCTCCGCGGCCCGGGCCGAGGCGGCCGCCGCGAAGGCGGAGGCGAAGTCCGCCCGGGCCGAGGCGCGGCGGGTGCTCGACGACGCCCGCGCCGAGGCCGACACGGTGCTGGAGCGCGCGCACAAGCAGGCCGAGGCGGACGCCGAGCAGTTGCGTGCCGCGGCGCGGCGCAGCGGCGAGCGCGAGGTGGCGGTGCTGGCCGCCACCACCCGGGAGCAGGCGGCCGAGGTGGAACGCCGCGCCGCCCGGATGGACGAGCGGGAGCGGCTGCACACCGAGGAGGTGGAGCGGCTGGCCGAGCGGGAACGGCAGCTCACCGCCGCCACCGCGGCGCTGGCCGCCCGGGAGGCCGCCCTGGCCGAGCGCGAGCGGACGCTGACCGAGGTGGAGGAGCAGCGCCGCCGGGAGCTGGAGCGGGTGGCCGGCCTGACCGCCGACGCGGCCCGCGCCGAGCTTGTCGAGTCGATCGAGGGGCAGGCGAAGCGGGAGGCCGCGCTGCTGGTCCGGGAGATCGAGGCGGACGCCCGGGGCAGCGCCGAGCAGCGTGCCCGCAACATCGTCGTGGACGCCATCCAGCGGGTCGCCAGCGAGCAGACCGCGGAGAGCGTGGTCAGCGTGCTGCACCTGCCCGGCGACGAGATGAAGGGGCGCATCATCGGCCGCGAGGGGCGCAACATCCGCGCCTTCGAGTCGGTCACCGGCGTCAACCTGATCATCGACGACACGCCCGAGGCGGTGCTGCTGTCCTGCTTCGACCCGGTACGCCGCGAGGTCGGCCGGGTCACGCTGGAGAAGCTGGTGCTGGACGGCCGGATCCACCCGCACCGGATCGAGGAGGTCTACGACCTGGCCCGGCAGGAGGTCGAGGAGCTGTGCCTCCGGGCCGCCGAGGACGCGCTGGTCGAGGTCGGCATCACCGAGATCCACCCGGAGCTGGTCACGCTGCTGGGCCGGTTGCGCTACCGCACGTCGTACGGGCAGAACGTGCTCAAGCACCTGGTGGAGACCGCGCACATCGCCGGGGTGATGGCCGCCGAGCTGCGGCTGGACGTGCCGACGATCAAGCGGTGCGCGTTCCTGCACGACATCGGCAAGGCGCTCACCCACGAGGTCGAGGGCAGCCACGCGATCATCGGCGCGGACGTGGCCCGCAAGTACGGCGAGAGCGAGGACGTGGTGCACGCCATCGAGGCGCACCACAACGAGGTGCCGCCGCAGACCATCGAGGCGGTGCTGACCCAGGCGTCTGATGCCTGCTCGGGCGGGCGGCCGGGTGCGCGGCGGGAGAGCCTCGAGGCGTACGTCAAGCGGCTGGAGCGGATCGAGGAGATCGCGGCCGGCAAGCTGGGCGTGGAGAAGGTCTTCGCCATGCAGGCGGGCCGGGAGATCCGGGTGATGGTCAAGCCGGACGACGTGGACGACATCGGCGCGGCGGTGCTGGCCCGGGACGTGGCCAAGCAGATCGAGGAGGAGCTGACCTACCCGGGGCAGATCCGGGTGACTGTGGTGCGCGAGTCCCGGGTCACCGAGATCGCCCGCTAGACCCGAATACGAAAAGGGCTGGCCGGTAGGAACCGGCCAGCCCTTTTCGTGTGCCCGTCAGACGCCGCCGGCACCCTCGGCCTGCGAGGTGAGCGCGGCCGGCGGCGTGGCCGGCGCCGGGGTGCCGGCGGTCTTGCGGCCTCGCGAGAGCCGGCGCTGGACGTACTGGGCCAGCTTCGACAGCGAGTAGTTGATGGCGATGAACAGCACGGCGATCACCACGTACACCTGGATCGGGTTGCCCAGGACGCCGATGATCTGCTTGCCGATGTTGAGCGTCTCCTCGTAGCTGATGATGAAGCCCAGCGAGGTGTCCTTGAGCACCACCACGAGCTGGCTGATCAGCGCCGGCAGCATGATCCGGAAGGCCTGCGGCAGCAGGATCAGCCCGGTGGTCTGGAACGGGGAGAGCCCGATCGCGGCGGCGGCCTCGGCCTGCCCGCCGGGCAGGCCCTCCATGCCCGATCGCAGGATCTCGGCGATGACCACGGAGTTGTAGATGGTCAGGCCGATGACCAGGTACCAGAGGTTGTCGAACGAGGCGCCGAACTCGGGGAAACCGCGCGCCACGAAGAAGATGGTGATGACGACCGGGAGGCCACGGAACACCTCGACGCAGACCCGGGTCACGGCGGCCAGCACCCAGCTCAGCCCGCGCAGCAGGTACGCCACCGGCGTGGCAGCGCCGGTGAAGCGCCGCCGGGTCAGGCTCTTGAGCTGGATCCGCAGGACGGCGAGCAGGGTGCCGACGACCAGCGACGCGACGATGGCCAGCGCGGCGGCGACCAGGGTGTTCTTGAGGCCGATCCCGATCCGGTCCCAGACGAGCGGGAAGTTCTCGTTCGAGGGGTCGACCAGCGGACCCCACAGCTCCATCGAGAACTGGCCCTTGTCGGCCAGCGGGCGGTAGATGAACAGGTAGGCGCCGGCCAGCACCACCACGACGGCGATCAGGCTGCTGATGAGCGTGACGCGTCGCTGGCGCGGCCCGGGAACGTCGTAGAGGACGCTGGACTGCTGGCTCATCGGGCCACCGCCTGTCGCTTCTCGATCCGGTCCAGCAGGGCGCCGAGAGGGACTGTCATGATCAGGTATCCGACGGAGATGCCGATCGCCACCGGGATGAAGGGGTAGCCGCCGGCGGAGGTGAGCTGATCGGCGGTCTGGGAGAGGTCACCGACCACGCCGAAGAAGCCGACGAGCGCGGAATTCTTGATCATCGCGATGATGACCGAGCCGAGCGGCACCACCGAGGCCTTCCAGGACTGCGGGAGCACGACGTGCCGCAGGTTCTGGCCGAAGGTGAGGCCCAGCGAGCGCGCGGCCTCGGCCTGACCGGGCGGCACCGCGTTCACGCCGGAGCGCAGGGCCTCGCAGACGAACGCCGCGGTGTAGAGGACCAGCGCGATCAGGCCGAACCGGAAGTAGGGCAGGTCGGTGCCGAGCCGGGTGAAGATCGACTCCAGGCCCGGGATGCGCAGGAAATCGGCGTTGGAACCGAGCGCCGGCAGGCCGAACGCGGCGAAGAACAGCACGACGGTCAGCGGCAGGTTCCGGAAGACGTTCACGTACGTGGTGCCGACCGCGCGCAGCGGTGGCACCGGCGAGATCCTCAGCACCGCCACGACGGCGCCCAGGATCAGGGCGCCGATCGCGGCGAGAAAGCAGATCTGGAGGGTGAGCCAGAACCCGCCCGCGAAGACGTCGAACTTGTCGATGAGCACACTCACGGGTCGGTTTCCTCCCCACCCTCCGGATCCAGCGGATCAGTAGCGGTTGACGGCGGGCGGGTCGCCCAGGGTGGCGCCGAACTTGCCGGCGGTGTCGTCCCACGCCTTCTTCCAGCTGCCGTCCTGGAAGGCCTGGTCCAGGGTGTCGTTGATGAAGTTACGGAAGTCGGTGTCCTCCTTCTTGACACCGATGCCGTACGGCTCCTTGGTGAAGTTGTCGCCGGCCATCTTGAAGGACGCCTCGTCCTTGGCGATGTAGCCGAGCAGGATGACGTTGTCGGTGGTGACGGCGTCGACCTGCTTGCCCTTCAGGGCGTCGCGGCACTTGTCGTAGGTGTCGAAGAGCACCAGCTGGGTGGCGACGTCCTTGACGTACTTCTTGATCTCCTCGGCCGGGGTGGAGCCGGTGACCGAGCAGACCTTCTTGGTGCCGTCCTTGAACGAGTCCGGGCCGGTGATGGCGGCCTCGTCCTTGCGGACCATGATGTTCTGGCCGGCCTCGTAGTACGGGCCGGCGAAGGCGATGCGCTCCTTGCGCTTGTCGTTGATCGTGTAGGTGGCCGCGACCAGGTCGACGGTGCCGTTCACGATGACGTCCTCGCGGACCTTCGACGGCGTCTCGACGTACTCGATCTTGTCCTCGGGGATGCCGAGTTCCTTCACGATCAGCTTCGCGACCTCGACGTCGAAGCCCTCCGGCTTGCCCGACAGGCCCTTCTGGCCGAAGCCCGGCTGGTCGAACTTGGTGCCGACCTTGATCTTCTGGGCCTTGTTCAGCCGCTCCATGGTGCTGCCGGCCGCGAAGTCCTTGCTGCCGGCGCCAGTGCCCTCGTCGTCGCTGTCGCCACCGCAGGCGGACAGGCCGAGCGCCAGAGTCGCCGCTGCGGCAACCGCCGCCACGCGCTTGTAACGCATACTCAATCTCCTTCTTCGACGGAGCCGCCGGGACGACTCCAACTACGGACGCTCAGTGCGTGAGGATCTTGGAGAGGAAGTCCTTGGCCCGCTCGCTGCGCGGGTTCGCGAAGAACTCGGCCGGCGGTGCGTCCTCAACCAGCTGCCCGTCGGCCATGAAGACCACACGGTTCGCGGCGTGCCGGGCGAAGCCCATCTCGTGGGTCACCACGACCATGGTCATGCCCTCGCTCGCCAGCGACGTCATCACGTCGAGCACCTCGCCGACCATCTCCGGGTCCAGCGCGCTGGTCGGCTCGTCGAACAGCATCGCCTTGGGCTGCATGGCCAGCGCGCGGGCGATCGCCGCCCGCTGCTGCTGACCGCCGGAGAGCTGCGCCGGGTACTTGTCCGCCTGGTTGGCGATGCCGACGCGGTCCAGCAGGGCCAGGCCGCGCTCGCGGGCGGCGGCCGGCTTCTCCTTGCGGACCTTGACCGGCCCCAGGGCGACGTTCTCCAGGATGGTCTTGTGCGCGAAGAGGTTGAACGACTGGAACACCATGCCGACCTCACTGCGCAGCTTGGCCAGGGGCTTGCCCTCGGCCGGCAGCGGCTGCCCGTCGAACGTGATGGTGCCGGAGTCGATGGGCTCCAGCCGGTTGATGGTGCGGCACAGCGTCGACTTGCCGGAGCCGGACGGGCCGATCACGACGACCACCTCGCCCCGGCCGACGGAGAGGGACACGTCGTCGAGCACGTGCAGCGGCCCGAACCACTTGTTGACCCCGTCGAGCACGATCAGCGGGTCGCCCGTCGTCACGTCGTCCACCGTCCCTGTCGTCCATGGCGGAATTCGGGGGTCGGTCGACCCCCGGTTGGGCAACTGTAGGCGGGGTGATGTGGCAGAACGCAACTCAGATGGTCACGGAGCGGTAACACCGGTCACCTGCATACCGGCCCGTCCGAATTTCGTCACAGTCCGGGTGGGCCGACTGGCGCCGAAGCCGCAGGCCGGAGATCATGAGGCGATGACCGACGCGATCCGGCTGACCGACTACGCCCGCGGTGGCGGCTGCGCCTGCAAGATCCCACCGGGCGAGCTGGAGGCGATGGTCGCCGGGCTCGGCGCCACCGGCGGCTCGGCCGACCTGCTGGTCGGCCTGGAGAACGGCGACGACGCCGCGGTGGTCCGGCTGGACGAGCGTACGGGTCTGGTGTGCACCGCCGACTTCTTCACCCCGGTGGTCGACGACGCCTACGACTGGGGGCGCATCGCCGCCGCCAACGCGCTCTCCGACGTGTACGCGATGGGCGGCACCCCGCTCGTCGCGCTCAACCTGCTCTGCTGGCCCCGCGGGGTGCTGCCGCCGGAGATGGCCCGCGAGGTGCTGCGCGGTGGTCTGGACGTGGCCCGGGAGGCGAACTGCCACCTGGCCGGCGGGCACAGCGTGGACGACGACGGCCCGAAGTACGGCCTGGCGGTCACCGGCGTGGTCCGGCCGGAGGAGCTGATCACGCTCGACGCCGGGCGGGCCGGGCTGCCGCTGTCGCTGACCAAGCCGCTCGGTGTGGGCGTGCTCAACACCCGGCACAAGCAGACCGGGCAGCGCTTCCCCGAGGCGGTCGAGTCGATGGTCCGGCTCAACCGGGACGCGGCCCGCGCGGCGGTGGCCGCGGGCATCCGCTGCGGCACCGACGTGACCGGCTTCGGCCTGCTCGGGCACGCCTCGAAGCTGGCCCGCGCGAGCCGCCTGACGGTGGCGATCGACGCGGCGGCGGTGCCGTATCTGACGGGCGCGCGGGAGGCGCTGCGCGACGGGTACGTCAGCGGCGGCACCCGGCGCAACCTGGAGTGGGTCACCCCGTGGACGGACTTCGGCGGCGCGGACGAGGGGGAGCGGCTGCTGCTCGCCGACGCGCAGACCTCGGGCGGCCTGCTGGTCGCCGGTGAGGTGCCGGGCGGCACGGTGATCGGTGAGCTGCTGCCCGCGTCGGAGCACCTGATCCGGGTGCGCTGAGCCGCCGGATCCACGGCGCGGCCAGCCGCCGCCGGGGCACCGTACCCGATAAACTGTCATCTTCCAGCTACTCTGGGCAACGTCGCCCGAGGGAATTTTGCCCGGAATGGTCACAGACCGGTAACTTGCGCCCGGCTGAGGTCAAATGCACCCCACCATCGTCATTAAGGCCCGATCCGGAGGCCGGTGGAACGAGCGCAGCGAGGAGGCGGCATGACCGAGCTGTGGAACTGGAGAATCGACGGCGGCGAGCCGGTGGAGGTCTACCCGGCACTGGCCGAGGCGCTCGGCCGGGTGGTGATGCCCATGGCCGTCGCCGACCCGATGCGGCTCCCCGCGTACGCGGTGGTCTGCGACGTGTGGGAGGCGCCCGGGCTGTACGGCACCGTGGTCGACTGTTACGGCGTGCCCGAGAGCCTGACCGAGCTGCCCGCGATCGCGGCGCTGGCCCGGCTGCTGGGCCGCAACTGCCTGATGCGGGACGACACGCTCGACGCCGGCCGGCACCTGCTGGTCGCGCCGGACGGCACGATCCGGCCGGTGCACTTCGACGTGGCCGACACCGACGACGGCGAGGTGCTCAGCCACCACCGGCTCTGCACCGTCGCCGACGCGCGCTGCCGGGGCTGGTCACAGTGCCACCGCTCCCGCTGGGCGCCGGACACGGTCGCCCCGGCGCTCGCCGCCGCCTGAGCGCGGGCGCCGGCGCGCGCCCATGAGCGGTGCTCGCCGCCGTGCCCCCACCGGCGGCGAGCGGTGGCGGTCCCGGGCTCAGCCCCGGGCCGCCGGCTGCTGCCCCCGCACCACGAGCTGGTCGAGCAGCGTCGCCGTGGCGGCGGCCACGGCTTCCACCGCGGCGTCGAACGCGGCCGCGTTGTGCGCCGCCGGGGTACGGAATCCGGAGATCTTCCGGACGTACTGCAACGCGGCGGCGCGGATGTCCTCCTCGGTCACCACCGGGACGTACGGCTCACGCAGGGTCTTGATGCTCCGGCACACGGCTCCTCCTCGTTCGATCCGATCGGCTCCACCCGGATACGCTGTCCGGGTCATGACTACCGCAGCCGCGGGCAGCCCGCGCACCTACCAGGTGCGTACGTACGGCTGCCAGATGAACGTGCACGACTCCGAGCGCATCTCCGGCCTCCTCGAGGACGCCGGGTACGTGCGCGCCGCGGAGGCCGACGAGCAGCCCGACGTGGTGGTGTTCAACACCTGCGCGGTCCGGGAGAACGCCGACAACCGCCTCTACGGCAACCTGGGTCATCTGCGCCCCGTGAAGGCGAAGCACCCGGGAATGCAGATCGCCGTCGGCGGCTGCCTCGCCCAGAAGGACCGCGGCGACATCGTCCGCAAGGCGCCCTGGGTGGACGTCGTCTTCGGCACGCACAACATCGGCTCGCTGCCGGCGCTGCTGGACCGGGCGCGGCACAACGCCGCGGCCGAGGTCGAGATCCTGGAGTCGCTGGAGGTCTTCCCCTCCACGCTGCCGACCCGGCGCGAGTCGACGTACGCCGGGTGGGTCTCGATCTCCGTCGGCTGCAACAACACCTGCACGTTCTGCATCGTGCCCTCCCTGCGCGGCAAGGAGAAGGACCGCCGCCCCGGCGACATCCTCTCCGAGGTCCGCGCGCTGGCCGACTCCGGCGTGCTGGAGGTGACGCTGCTCGGGCAGAACGTCAACTCGTACGGCGTCGAGTTCGGCGACCGGTACGCCTTCGGCAAGCTGCTGCGCGCCTGCGGCGACATCGACGGGCTGGAGCGGGTGCGGTTCACCAGCCCGCATCCGAAGGACTTCACCGACGACGTGATCGCCGCGATGGCCGAGACGCCCAACGTCTGCCACTCGCTGCACATGCCGTTGCAGTCCGGCTCCGACGACGTGCTGCGCGCGATGCGCCGCTCGTACCGGTCGGAGCGCTACCTGGGGATCATCGAGAAGGTCCGGGCGGCGATGCCGGACGCGGCGATCACCACCGACATCATCGTCGGCTTCCCCGGCGAGACCGAGGCCGACTTCGTCCGCACCCTCGACGTGGTGCGGGAGGCGCGGTTCTCCTCGGCGTTCACGTTCCAGTACTCCAAGCGCCCCGGCACCCCGGCCGCCACGATGGACGGGCAGCTGCCCAAGCAGGTCGTGCAGGAGCGCTACGAGCGGCTGATCGCCTGCGTCGAGGAGATCACCTGGGCGGAGAACAAGAAGCTCGTCGGCGAGACCGTCGAGGTGCTGGTGGCGGTGGGTGAGGGCCGCAAGGACGAGCGCACCGGCCGGATGTCCGGCCGGGCCCGCGACGGTCGGCTCGTGCACTTCGCCACCGGTGAGCTGGCCGGAAAGATCCGCCCCGGCGACATCGTGCACACAGTCGTCACGTACGCCGCCCCGCACCACCTGAACGCCGACGGCGCGCCGCTGGCGCACCGGCGCACCCGGGCCGGGGACGCGGCCGAGGCGGGACAGGTTCCGCGTACCCCCGGGGTGCTGCTCGGCCTGCCGACGGTCGGCGCGCCGGCCGCGGCGCCCGCCCCGGTCGGCGGCTGCGCCGCGCACTGAGCCGAGCGTGACGGCGGGGGCCCGACCTGGGCCCCCGCCGTCACGGCCTCAGCAGGCGGTGCCGTTGAGCTTCACGCTCCCCGGCGTCGCGGCGGTGCCGTTGGCGGTGAAGCCGACGGTGACCGACGCGCCCGGCGCCAGCGACGACGCCCAGGCCGGCGCGGCCGCAGTCACAGTGGTGCCGGACTGCGTGACGGTGGCGTTCCAGCCGCTCGCCAGCGTCACCCCGGACGGCCAGGTCCAGGTGGCCGACCACGGGTTCACCGCGGCGGTGCCGGTGTTCTTGACGGTCAGCTCCCCCTGGAAGCCACCCGACCAGGAGTTGATCTGCTTGTAGGTGGCGGTGCAGCCGCCGGTCACCGGAGGCGGCGGGGTGGTCGGCGCCGGCGAGGTGTTCGGCGTGCCGGTCGGGGACGGGCTGGTGGTGCCGCCACCACCGGTCGGCGGGATCAGGTACGGCGTGAGGATGTCCTGCTTCGGCTGGTTGATCGTGGTCCAGTCGTCGTTGGCGATGCCGCCCGTGTCACCGGAGTTCGGGTTCCACGACCAGTACGTGAACGACATGCCGTTCACGCCGGTGCCGGTGTACGCCATCAGGTTCTGCAACCAGATCTTGTCCTTCGGGTCCTGGAGCGTGGTGCCGAACTCGCCCATCATGATCGGCGCGATGTTCTGCTTGTACAGGTAGCCCCAGTACTTGTCCCAGATGGCCGGCATGTTCGCCGGGTACGACGGGTCGTCGAACCAGGCCTGCCGGTAGACCGACGTGGCGTACTCGTGCGGCGAGTAGACCAGCCGGTTCGCCACGTTCAGCCGCACCGGGAACTGCCCGGCCTTGGACAGGTTGCCGCCCCACCAGCCGCAGTCCTCGTCGTTGCTGGGGTCGTTGTCCCAGACGTTCGACAGGCCGCCGCTCGGACAGCTCACCCCCTCCACGAAGATCAGCCAGTTGGGCTGCACGCCGAGGATCGCGTTGCCGGCCCGCTCGGCGGCCAGCCGCCAGTCCCGGGCGGTGTCGCCGCAGCCCCAGCAGGCGCCGGTGGCGGCCGGGTTGGTGCCTTCGGCGTGCGGCTCGTTGTGCAGGTCCGCGCCGATCACAGTGGTGTTGCCGGCATAGCGCTGGGCCAGCATCTTCCAGTCGTTGATCCAGGTCGTCTCGGAGACCGTCGAGGTGTACCAGAGCGGCGACTGCCCGGCCGACGTCGGCCGGTGCCGGTCCAGGATGACCCGCATCCCCTTGCTGCCGGCGTAGTCGATGACCTTGTCGAGGATCTGCAACGGGGACAGCCCGATCAGGTCCGGGTTGACGAAGTCGTTGATGCCGGTGGCGGTCGCGCCGGCCTTGAGCGCGTCGTTCGAGTACGGGATCCGCAGCGTGTTGTAACCCAGCCGCGCCATGGTGTCGAGCTGCGAGCGCCACGGGTTGCTCGACCACAGGCCGTGGAACGTCTTGTTGTCGGTCTCCATCCCGAACCAGTTGATGCCGGTCAGCCGGACTGTCGCGCCCGTACTGTCGACGATCTTGCTGCCGCTGGTGTGCAGGTAACCGGTGCCGGTGCCACCGGCCGCCGCGGCGGCCGGTGCGGTGGAGACGGCGGCGGCGACGAGAACGCCGGCTGCCGCGGTGGCGAGCGCCGTCAGGGCGCCGCCGAGGGCGGTGCGTCGGTGCATGGAAGCTCCACTTCGGATGCCCGCGCCGCGCAGGCGCCGCGGGCGGCAGGACCAGGAGGCACGTCCCGCTCGTCATCGAGTACGCGCGCAGCGCGCGCCGGGCCGTGTCGTGTGGACGGCCAACCGCGAGATGTCGCACCGGCGACCGTCGACGGCGAGATCAGCCGTCGGTGCCCTCGTGCCGGTGCCTGAACCTGGCTCCGCCGCTCATTCTGATCAGCCCGTCTCGATGCGTCAACCCGCCCCCGGACGCGGGTGAGCCCCCGGCCGACCCGGCCGGGGGCTCACCCGATGTGTCCGTCCGCCGGCCTGCCCGGCCGGGGTGCTTCCGTCAGCCGGCCTGCTCGGCGAGCTGGAGGAACTGCCGCTTCGAGGCGAGCGCCTGCTCGGCCTCCTTGATCCGGCGGGTGTCACCGGCGGCCTGGGCCCGGGCCAGCCGGTCCTCGGCCTCGGCGACCTGGGCGCGCATCTGCGCCAGCAGCGGGTTGTCCTCCTTGGAGGTGCGCCGCCACGCCGAGTCCATCACCTCGCGGACCTTGTCGTCCACGGCCCGCAGCCGGCGCTCCAGCCCGGCGGCGGCCTCGCGCGGCACCCGGCCGGCCTCGTGCCACTGCGCCTGGATGTCCCGCAGCTTCGCCTGGGCGCCCTTCGGGTCGCCGTCGACGTCCAGCGCCTCGGCCTCGGCCAGCAGCGCCTGCTTGCGCTCCAGGTTGGCGCGCTGCTCGTTGTCGCGGGCGGAGAAGACCTCGCTGCGGCGGGTGAAGAACTCGTCCTGCGCGGCGCGGAACCGTTCCCAGAGCTTCTGTTCGGCCTCCTTGGCGGCGCGCGGCGCGGCCTTCCACTGGGCCATCAGATCCTTGAGCTGACCGGCGGTGACGCCCCAGTCGCTGGAGTCCTTGAGCTTCTCCGCCTCGGCGACCAGCTCCTCCTTGACCGTCTGCGCCTGCTTGCGCTGCTGGTCGAGGGAGGCGAAGTGGGCGCCCCGGCGGCGGGTGAAGCCGTCCCGCGCGGCGGCGAACCGCTTCCACAGCTCACCGTCGGTCTTCTTGTCGACGCCGCGGATGGTCTTCCACTCGTCGAGGATCTCCTTGAGCCGGTCGCCGGCGGTCTTCCAGCCGGTCGACTCGGCGGCCAGCTTCTCGGCCTCCTCGACCAGGGCGGTCTTGCGCGCCAGCGCCTCGCCCCGGGCGGCCTCGCGGGCCGCCTTGGCCTCGCCGGCCTTCTCCTCGGCGACGGTGGCCAGCTTGTCCAGGCGGGCGGCAAGGGCGTCGATGTCACCGACGACGTGCGCCTCGGCCAGCGACCCACGGATCCGGCGGATCGTGGTCAGGGAGTGGCCGGCGTCAGCCGCGCCCGAGTTGAGCCGGGCCTCGGTCAGATCGACCTCGGTCACCAGGTCGGCGTAGCGCCGGGCGAAGTGGGCGAGCCCTTCCTCCGGTGCCCCTGCCTGCCAGGATCCGACCACCCGCTCGCCCTCGGCGGTCTTGAC
The DNA here is from genome assembly GCF_024519755.1 of Micromonospora sp. Mcm103. Classification (NCBI taxonomy): domain Bacteria; kingdom Bacillati; phylum Actinomycetota; class Actinomycetes; order Micromonosporales; family Micromonosporaceae; genus Micromonospora; species Micromonospora sp. Mcm103. Next base: position 136,597 of record NZ_JALJRJ010000008.1, on the reverse strand, counting down.
GTAGACGGTGCCGTCCTCGTCGACCCGTCCGAAGGCAGTCCAGTCGCTCATGTGCCCATCCTCGTTCTCCCGGCGCCGAGGGGACAGCCCCCTCGTTCGCCGCCACGGCGCAGCAAACTTTTTCCCGGCATTGTCACAGGTCCGCCCCCGTCCGTGTCGAGCGCCTGTCGCCGACCGTGACCATACGGTGTTGTACGCCCTCGATGACCGGATCGGCGCGGGGACGCACCGGGGGATCCCGATAGGTTTGGGGGCGTGCCACTGGTCGCCGCCGCCGTCTGCCCCCACCCGCCGCTGATCGTGCCCGAGCTGGCCGGCGCCGCCGCGCCCGAGCTCGACGACCTGCGCGCCGCCACCGACGCCGCCGTCGCCCGGCTGCTCGCCGCCGAGCCCGAGGCGATCCTGCTCGTCGGCGGAGGGCCGGAGACCGTCCGGTTCAACTCCGCCGAGCACGGTTCGCTTCGCCCGTACGGGCTGGACCGGCGCGTGCGGCTCTGGAAGGTCAACTGCGCGGGCGGGGACCGCCTGCCGCTGAGCCTGACGGTCGGCGCGTGGCTGCTGAACCGCTCCGGCACCGAGCTGACCCGGCTGGCCCGGTCGGTGGCGTACGACGCCACACCGGCCGAGTGCGCGGCGTTCGGCGCGAGCCTGATCCTCGACGACGACCCGCAGGTCGCGCTGCTCGTGCTCGGTGACGGGTCCGCCTGCCGGGGCGTCAAGGCGCCTGGCTACGACGACCCGCGCGCCGAGGCGTACGACGAAGGGGTTGCGGTTGCCCTGGCCGGTGCGGACGCCGACGCCCTGCTCGGCCTGGACCCGGTGCTGTCGGCGGAGCTGAGGGTCGCCGGGCGGGCGCCGTGGCAGGTGCTGGCCGGCGCGGTCCGGGCGGCGGGCGGTGACTGGCGCGGCGACGTCAGCTACCAGGACGCGCCCTACGGCGTTGCCTACTTCGTGGCGAACTGGGAGCGGGCGTGAGCGTCGTTGCCGTGGTCGGGCCGACCGCGGCCGGGAAGTCGGCGCTGAGCATCGCGCTGGCCCACGCGCTCGGCGGCGAGGTGGTCAACGCCGACTCGATGCAGCTCTACCGGGGCATGGACATCGGCACCGCGAAGCTGACCCCGGCCGAACGCGAGGGCGTGCCGCACCACCTGCTGGACATCTGGCCGGTGACCGAGCCGGCGAGCGTCGCCGAGTACCAGACGCTGGCCCGCGCTGCCGTCGACGACATCCTGGCCCGCGGCCGGGTACCGCTGCTGGTCGGCGGCTCCGGGCTGTACGTGCGGGCGGTGCTGGAACGGTTCGAGTTCCCCGGCACCGACCCGGCCCTGCGGGAGCGGCTGGAGGCGGAACTCGCGGCGGTGGGCCCCCTGCCGCTGCACGCGCGGCTGACCGAGGCCGACCCGGGCGCGGCGGCGAGCATCCTGCCCACGAACGGGCGGCGGATCGTGCGGGCGCTGGAGGTGATCGAGCTGACCGGCGCGCCGTTCACCGCGTCGCTGCCGTCGCCCACGCCGTACTACCCGTCCGTGCAGCTCGGCGTCGACCTGGACACCGGGCGCCTCGACGAGCGGATCGCGCTGCGGGTGGACCGGATGTGGGCCGACGGCCTGGTCGACGAGGTACGGGCGCTGGTCGGTGAAGGGCTGCCCGAGGGGCGGACGGCCAGTCGGGCGCTCGGCTACCAGCAGGTGCTGCGGTTCCTGGCCGGGGAGCTGACCGAGGCCGAGGCGCACGAGGAGACGATCCGCGCCACCCGCCGGTTCGTCCGGCGGCAGCGCTCCTGGTTCCGGCGTGACCCGCGCGTCCACTGGCTGGACTCGGCGTCGCCCGCGTTTCTCGACACTGCCCTGCGGGTGGTCGCCGAGCATCGGCCATGATGGGGGCGTGGAGTTCACAAAGGGTCACGGCACCGGCAACGACTTCGTCATCCTGCCCGACCCGGACGGCACCCTCGACCTGACACCCGGCCTGGTCGCGGCGCTCTGCGACAGGCGGCGCGGGCTCGGCGGCGACGGCGTGCTGCGTGTCGTACGCGCCGCCAAGCACCCCGAGGGCGTCGCGCTCGCGGGCGAGGCCGAGTGGTTCATGGACTACTGGAACTCCGACGGCTCGTTCGCCGAGATGTGCGGCAACGGGGCCCGCGTGTTCGTCCGCTACCTGCTGGACCGTTCGCTGGCCGCCGCCCCGTCGGGCGGGACACTGCCGATCGCGACCCGCGCCGGCCTGGTGCGGGCCCGGGTCGAGGGCGCGGACGTGGCGGTCGAGATGCGCCGCCCTCGGCTGTACGACACGGCGACCGCCACGCTCGGCGGGTTGACGCTGCCCGGCACCGCAGTGGACGTCGGCAACCCGCACCTGGTGTGCGCGCTGCCCGCCGCGTTGGAGCTGACGGCGCTCGACCTCACCCGCGCGCCCGAGGTGGACGCCTCGACCTTCCCGTCCGGGGTGAACGTCGAGTTCACCACGGTGGGCGAGCCGGTGACCGGCACCGACGGGCACGTGCTGATGCGGGTGTACGAGCGCGGCTCGGCCGAGACGCTGTCCTGCGGCACGGGCGCGTGCGCGGTGGCGGCGGTGGCGTTGCGCGACGCCGGCCTGGACACCGGCACGGTGGCGGTGGACGTGCCGGGCGGCCGTTTGACGGTCACCGTGACAGCCGACTCCTGCTGGCTGTCCGGCCCCGCCGTCCTGGTGGCCACAGGCACCCTGACCCCCGCAGCCCTGCGCCCGTAGCCCTGCACCCGTAGCCCTCGCCCTGCCTCGCCCGCCCTGCCCTGCCCCGGCCCGCCCGCGTTGCTTCTGCCAGCTGATCAAGGAGTTTGTGGCGGAATCCCGCTGCTCCGGTGACGCGAACTCCTTGGTCAACACGGGGCTGAGTGGTGGCCGCGGTCCGGCCGTTCCGTCCCCGGCGCGCTGCCGCCCTGCTGCCTCGGCGCGCTGCGGCCCGGCGGCCCGGCATGATCAACACCAGTTCGGCGAAGTGGTGCTGTCGTGGGGTCTCTGATGCCACCACCTCGCCGAACTGGTGTTGATCAAGGGTGCTGATGCCTCAGCTGAGGCGCTGCTGGGGATCTTGGAAGATTTGGGCCCCTCTGAGGGCCGTTTCCTTCCAAGATCTCGTGTGGACGCGCCGGGGACGCCTGACTGCTCCGGTGCGCTGACCCCGGCGCGGGCGGGCCCCGTGTGAGGAGGCAGGAGGTGCCCCGCGAGAGGGCGCTGGCCTGTGCGAAGGCGCCGCGAGAGGCGGGGCGCGTGCCTGGGTCAGGGGGTGGCGCTGGCGTTGGCGGCGATCTCGGGCAGGTCGGCCGGGCCCGGGTCGGCCGCCGGAGCCGGCGTCGCGGCCGGGTTCTGGGCGGCGGCCCGTACCGCGGCGGCCACCGCCGGGGCGACCCGGGAGTCGAAGACGCTCGGCACGATCACCGTCGGGTTGATCTTGTCCTCGCCGACCACGTCCGCGATGGCCCGGGCGGCGGCGAGCGCCATCTCCTCGGTGAACTCCTCGGCGTGGGCGTCGAGCATGCCGCGGAACACGCCGGGGAAGGCGAGCACGTTGTTGATCTGGTTCGGCTGGTCCGAGCGGCCGGTGGCGACCACCGCGGCGTACTTGCGCGCCTCCCGCGGGTCCACCTCCGGGTCGGGGTTGGCGAGCGCGAAGACGATCGAGTCCTTCGCCATCTGGGCGACGTCCTCGCCGGTGAGCAGGTTCGGCGCGCTCACACCGATGAACACGTCCGCGCCGCGTACCGCCCCGGCCAGGTCACCGGAGTAGTTCTCCTTGTTTGTGTTCTCGGCCAGCCACTGCCACGCCGGGTTGAGGTCCGGCAGTCCGCGGTGCAGGGCGCCCTGGCGGTCGTACGCGATGATGTCGCCCACGCCCTGACGCAGCAGCAGCTTCATGATCGCGGTGCCGGCCGCGCCGGCGCCGGAGACCACGACCCGGACGTCCGCGAGCTGCTTGCCCACGACGCGCAGCGCGTTCGTCAGCGCGGCCAGCACGCAGATCGCGGTGCCGTGCTGGTCGTCGTGGAAGACCGGGATGTCCAGGGCCTCGCGCAGCCGGGCCTCGATCTCGAAGCAGCGCGGCGCGGCGATGTCCTCCAGGTTGATGCCGCCGTACGCGGGCGCGATCGCCTTGACGATCGCCACGATCTCGTCGGTGTCCTGGGTGTCCAGCACCACCGGCCACGCGTCCACCCCGCCGAAGCGCTTGAACAGGGCCGCCTTGCCCTCCATCACCGGCAGCGACGCGGCCGGCCCGAGGTTGCCCAGGCCGAGCACCGCGGTGCCGTCGCTGACCACGGCGACGGTGTTGCGCTTGATGGTGAGCCGGCGAGCGTCGGCCGGGTTCTCCGCGATCGCCATGCAGACCCGGGCCACACCCGGGGTGTACGCGCGGGACAGCTCGTCGCGGGTCCGCAGCGCGACCTTCGGGGTGACCTCGATCTTGCCGCCGAGGTGCAGCAGGAAGGTGCGGTCGGAGACCTTGCGGACGTCCACCCCGTCGAGCGCGGTGAGCGCGTCGACGACCTGGTCGGCGTGGCCGGCGTCGGCGGTGTCGCAGGTGAGGTCGACGATCACGTGGGCGGGGTCGGAGTCGACCACGTCCAGCGCGGTGACGATGGCCCCGGCCTCGCCCGCGGCGGTGGTGAGGCGGCCGATGGAGGAGGCGTCGGCGGGTACCGCGATCCGGATGGTGATGGAGAATCCGGCACTCGGCAGTCGTGTGTTGGCCACGAGAAACTCCTCCGTCGGCGCTGAGCGGCTCGACTGGCATTTCTACTCGCCCGCCCAGGTCGCCCGGCATCCGCCCCCGCTACCCGTCGGTAGCGTCACGGGCATAACACAGGTGCGCCCGGCGTTGTCACATGTCAGGATTGCTGTCACGCGCCGAAAATTCTCGGCGTTGCCCAAAACGGACAGGAGACGCATTTGCGCGAGCAGGAGACCGTCCATCCCTACACCGACGACGAGTTCGACGCCACCACCGGCGAGTACGAGCTGTCGGAGCGGCAGGCGCTGCGGCGGGTCCCCGGCCTCTCCACCGAACTCACAGACATCACCGAGGTCGAATACCGCCAGCTCCGGCTGGAGCGGGTCGTCCTGGTGGGGGTCTGGACCGAGGGCACCCAGACCGACGCCGACAACAGCCTCACCGAGCTGGCGGCGCTGGCCGAGACGGCCGGCTCGCAGGTGCTCGAAGGGCTGATCCAGCGTCGCCAGCGGCCCGACCCGGCCACGTACATCGGCCGCGGCAAGGTGGACGACCTGGGCGCGGTGGCGCTGTCCACCGGCGCCGACACGATCATCTGTGACGGTGAGCTGTCGCCGTCGCAGCTGCGCAACCTGGAGCAGCGCACCAAGGTCAAGGTGGTCGACCGGACCGCCCTGATCCTCGACATCTTCGCCCAGCACGCCAAGAGCAAGGAGGGCAAGGCGCAGGTCGAGCTGGCCCAGCTCGAATACCTGCTGCCGCGCCTGCGCGGCTGGGGCGAGACGCTGTCCCGGCAGACCGGTGGTAGCGGCCGCGGCGGTGGCGCCGGCGGCGGCGTGGGTCTGCGTGGTCCCGGTGAGACCAAGCTGGAGACCGACCGGCGGCGCATCCGCCACCGCATCGCGCGGCTGCGCCGCGAGATCAAGAGCATGGCGACGGTACGCCAGACCAAGCGCGCCCGGCGTACCCGTAACGCGGTGCCCGCGGTGGCCATCGCCGGCTACACGAACGCCGGCAAGTCCAGCCTGCTCAACCGCCTGACCGGGGCGGGCGTGCTGGTGGAGAACGCGCTGTTCGCCACGCTAGACCCGACCACCCGCCGGGCCACCACGTCCGACGGCCGGCTCTACACGCTGTCCGACACGGTCGGGTTCGTCCGGCACCTGCCGCACCAGATCGTCGAGGCGTTCCGCTCGACGCTGGAGGAGGTCGCCGACGCCGACCTGGTGGTGCACGTGGTCGACGGCACCCACCCGGACCCGGAGGAGCAGGTCCGGGCGGTACGCGAGGTGCTCGCCGAGGTGGGCGCGGACCGGCTGCCGGAACTACTGGTGGTGAACAAGACCGACGCCACCGACGAGGAGACGATGCTGCGGCTCAAGCGGCTCTGGCCGGAAGCGGTCTTCGTCTCCGCCCACAGCGGGCGCGGCGTCGACGAACTGCGCGAGGCGGTCGAGCGTCGGCTGCCCCGGCCTGCGGTCGAGGTGCGCGCGGTGCTCCCGTACGACCGGGGTGACCTGGTCTCCCGGGTGCACCGGCAGGGTGAGGTGCTCAGCACCGCGCACCTGCCCGAGGGCACGCTGGTGCACGTGCGGGTCAGCGAGGGTCTGGCCGCGGAGCTCGCGCCGTACCGGGCGGGTGACCGGCTGACCAGTGACGAGCGGGTGGGCGCCGGGCGGTGAGCCGTCCGGCGTCACCCGCCGGAAACCCGCGCCGTGCGACACTGAGCGTCATGCGGCACGTTGTCTCCTCGGTCACGCTCGCGCTCGGCCTGGTCGGCGCGGTCGTGGCGCCGGCCGGGCCGGCCCCGGCGGCTCCCGCCGCGGCCCCCGTGCTGGCCGCGGCTCCCAAGAAGAAGTGCACCGTGGAGGACAGCCGCCTCCGCGAGCTGTCCGGCCTGGTGGCCACCAGCAACGGGTACGTCGTGATCAACGACGGCTCGGACGACCCGAGCCGCAAGCGGGTCTTCTACCTGGACACCAAGTGCAAGGTGGACAAGGACGTCCGTTACTCCGGTGACGGGCCGCTCGACACCGAGGACCTCGCGCTCAGCCCGGATCGCAAGACCCTCTGGATCGCCGACACCGGCGACAACGTGGAGAAGAAGACGCGCCGGGAGCGGGTCGCGGTCTGGACGATGCCGCTGAGCGGCTCGAAGCAACCGGTGCTGCACCGGCTCAGCTACCCGGGCAAGGAGCCGCACGACGCGGAGGCCCTGCTCGTCGGCGACGACAACATGCCGCTGGTGATCACCAAGGATCTCTCCGGCAAGTCGGAGATCTTCACCCCGACGGTGAAGCTGAAGGCGAGCGGTGACACCGAGCCGATCCCGATGAAGAAGGTCGGCGAGGTCACGCTCCCGAAGACGAACACCGAGAACAAGCTCGGCTCGCCCGGGCGGGCGCTGGTCACCGGCGCCGCCCGCTCGCCCGACGGCAGCAAGGTCGTGCTGCGCACGTACGCCGACGCGTTCGAGTTCGACGTGGCCGGCGGCGACATCGTCAAGGCGATCACCACCGGCAAGCCCCGGGTCACCCCGCTGGCCGACCCGTTCGGCGAGGCGATCTCCTACACGCCGGACGGCAAGCTGTTCGTCACCGTCTCCGACGGCGGCACGCTCGACGAGTCGGACCCGATCGACATCCTCAGCTACACCCCGTCGACCACCGGTGCCGAGGCGCTGCCGAACGGCGGCAAGGCCGAGACCAAGGCGGCGGCCGAGAAGTCCTGGCTCCAAGGGCTCTCGCTCGACGAGATCACGTACCTGATCGCGGCGGTCGGGGTGCTCGGCGCGCTCCTGGTCGGCGCGGGCGTGTTCGGCATCCTGCGGGCGCGGCGCAAGCCGGCGCCCCGGGCGCCGGCCGACGAGCCCGAGCACAGCGGCGAGTTCCCGGTGAACAACGGCTTCCCGTCCGCGGAACGGCCGGAGGCGCCGCGCGGCGGGGTCTACGGCGGCGGTCAGGGCGGCGTCTACGGCGGCGCGCCGAACGGTGACCGCCCGGCGTCCGGCGGTGTCTACGGCGGTGGCCGGCCGGGCGGCGGCGTGTACGGCGGCGGCCCCCAGGACGGCGGTCGCGGCCAGGGCGGTGGCCGTCCTCCGGGCGCGGGCCGTCCGCAGGGCGGCGGCGTCTACGGCGGCGGCGGTGCCCCGGCCGGCGGCGGAGGTCGCGGAGGCGGCGTCTACGGCGGCGGAGGCCAGGGCGGGCCGGGCGCGGGCCAGGGCGGTCCCGGTCGGGGCGGCCCGGGTGGCGGCGGCCAGGGCAGTCCGGGCCGTGGCGGTCCGGGTGGCGGCTACGGCGGCGGACCGGGCGGGGCCGGATATCGCGGGCAGCCGAACGGCGGCGGGCCGCGGGCGGAGGGCGGCCGGGCCGAGCCGCCGCGCCGCGGCCAGGAACCGCGTGGCGGGCGCCGCGACGGCTACGACGATCAGGGTCGGTACGGCCCGGTGTCCGGCGGCGGCCGGGAGTACCGCGGCGACCGCTACTGAGACGACACGACGAAGGGGTGACCGGCGACCGGTCACCCCTTCTCGTCTGCCTGCCGTCGTCAGATGCGGCGCAGGACCGCCACCACGCGGCCCATGATGGTGGCGTCGTCGCCGGGGATCGGGTCGAAGGCCGGGTTCTGCGGCATCAGCCAGACGTGCCCGTCCCGCCGCCGGTAGGTCTTCACCGTCGCCTCACCGTCGAGCATGGCGGCCACGATGTCGCCGACCTCGGCGTTCGGCTGCTGCCGGACGACCACCCAGTCGCCGTCGCAGATCGCCGCGTCGAGCATCGAGTCGCCCTTGACCTGGAGCATGAAGACCTCGCCCTCACCGACCAGCTCGCGGGGTAGGGGGAAGATGTCCTCCACCGCCTGCTCGGCCAGGATCGGCCCACCGGCGGCGATGCGGCCCAGCATCGGCACGTACGCCGGGGCGGGCCGCTGCGCGCGGGCCGCCTCGTCGTCCGCCTCGCCCGGCGCGCGGACGTCGACGGCGCGCGGACGGTTCGGGTCACGGCGCAGGAAGCCCTTCTTCTCCAGCTCCTTGAGCTGGTAGGCGACGCTGGACGGGGACACCAGCCCGACCGCCTCGCCGATCTCGCGCACGCTCGGCGGGTAGCCGTGGCGCTCGACCCAGTTACGGATGAACTCCAGGATCCGCCGCTGCCGGGCGGTCAGGTCGACGGTCGCCGGGTCGGGGAAGCTGCTCACCACCGGGGTGACCGGACGCACCGCGGCGGGGGCGGTGCGGCTGCGGGCGGTGCGGGGGCGACGGGTCGCCGGAGGACCCGCCCCGTCGTTCGGCTGCGGGTTCTTCTGCCGGCTGGCCCGGTCCTCGGTCACGTCCGTCCCTCCCTGGTCGGCGCTGGGGTGCCTCGTCGGCTCGTGGTGCGTGTGGTCTGACCGTATAGGTGAGATCGGCCATTTTCAAACATCTGTACGAGGTGCTGTCGGCGTGTCGCGCCGAATTCCTGGATTTCCGAACTGGTGTTCTGATAGAAGGGTACGCCGCTCGAACGGATGTTCTATCCCGGCCACCCGTGACTAGCACGGGAGGCCGTCCGTTGGGCTCCTCGGCGGCGTCGCGCCGGGCGTGATCCTGACGACTCGCCGGACACGCCCGTCAACTTGACCTCGCTTGGGGTTCGGCATACGGTCGACCCCTAGATGTAGTAGTCACACGGGCGTAAGTTGCCTACAGGTTGGGTTCAACTACCGAACGCACTCCCGCACCGCGCACTCGGCGACGGTCATCAGACGATGGCCCCGCCGCGCCGACGCGTGCCCGGGAGCCGGTAGGTGTGCCCGCGATCGACTGAGGAGGTCGGGCGAATGCGGTGTCCGTACTGCCGGCACGCCGACTCCCGGGTGGTCGACTCGCGGGAGGCCGACGACGGCCAGCTCATCCGGCGGCGACGGTCGTGCCCGGAGTGCGGCAAGCGGTTCACCACCGTCGAGGAGGCGGTGCTCGCGGTGGTCAAGCGCAGCGGGGTGACCGAGCCGTTCAGCCGTACGAAGATCATCGGTGGGGTGCGCAAGGCGTGCCAGGGGCGCCCGGTCGACGACGACTCGATCGCGCTGCTGGCACAGAAGGTCGAGGAGACCGTACGGGCCAAGGGGGCGGCCGAGATCCCCAGCCACGAGGTGGGCCTGGCCATCCTCGGCCCGTTGCGTGACCTCGACGAGGTGGCCTACATGCGGTTCGCCAGCGTCTACCGGTCCTTCGACTCGCTCGCCGACTTCGAGCGCGAGATCGAGACGCTGCGGGCCGCCGCGCGCGCCCGGGAGGGCGCCGGTGCCGGTGCGGCGGACGCCGCCGGCGCGATCAGCTGACATTTTCGGGTTTCTGACAGGTACACGAGGCGCGGTGGGTGACCGTGCCGACGAGGGGGGCGAGGGCGTGACGACCAGCAAGTCACGGAACAAGGCCGGGGCGGGGCTGAAGATCGAGCGCGTCTGGACGACCGAGGGGGTGCATCCCTACGACGAGGTCGCCTGGGAGCGCCGCGACGTCGTCATGACGAACTGGCGGGACGGCTCGATCAACTTCGAGCAGCGCGGGGTGGAGTTCCCCGAGTCCTGGTCGGTGAACGCGGCGAACATCGTGACCACCAAGTACTTCCGGGGCGCGGTGGGGACCCCGGAGCGGGAGTGGTCGCTGCGGCAGCTGATCGACCGGGTGGTCGAGACCTACCGCACCGCCGGTGAGGAGTACGGCTACTTCGCCACCCCGGCCGACGCCGAGGTGTTCGCGCACGAGCTGACCTGGATGCTGCTGCACCAGGTGTTCAGCTTCAACTCGCCGGTGTGGTTCAACGTCGGCACGCCGTCGCCGCAGCAGGTAAGCGCCTGCTTCATCCTCTCGGTCGACGACTCGATGGACTCCATCCTCGACTGGTACAAGGAGGAGGGGCGGATCTTCCAGGGCGGCTCCGGCGCCGGGGTCAACCTCTCCCGGATCCGTTCCTCGAAGGAGCTGCTCTCCTCCGGCGGTACCGCCTCCGGCCCGGTCAGCTTCATGCGCGGCGCGGACGCCTCCGCCGGCACCATCAAGTCCGGTGGCGCCACCCGGCGCGCGGCGAAGATGGTCATCCTCGACGTGGACCACCCGGACATCGAGGAGTTCGTGGCGACCAAGGCGCGCGAGGAGGACAAGATCCGCGCGCTGCGTGACGCCGGGTTCGACATGGACCTGGGCGGCGCCGACATCGTCAGCGTGCAGTACCAGAACGCCAACAACTCGGTCCGCGTCTCCGACGAGTTCATGACCGCGGTGGAGAACGGCGGCGGCTTCGACCTGCGCGGCCGGCTCGACGGGCAGACCATCGAGACGATCGACGCCAAGAAGCTGTTCCACACCATCTCCCAGGCGGCCTGGGAGTGCGCCGACCCGGGCCTGCAGTACGACGACACCATCAACGACTGGCACACCTGCCCGGAGACCGGGCGGATCACCGCGTCGAACCCGTGCTCGGAGTACCTGCACCTGGACAACTCCTCGTGCAACCTGGCCTCGCTGAACCTGATGAAGTTCCTCCGCGCCGACGGCGGCTTCGAGGTGGAGAAGTTCGTCAAGTCGGTCGAGTTCGTCATCACCGCGATGGACATCTCGATCTGCTTCGCCGACTTCCCGACCGAGAAGATCGGTGAGACCACCCGCGCCTACCGGCAGCTCGGCATCGGGTACGCCAACCTGGGCGCGCTGCTGATGGCCTCCGGCCTGCCGTACGACTCGGAGCAGGGCCGGGAGGTGTCCGCCGCGATCACCTCGCTGATGACCGGCACCGCCTACCGCCGTTCCGCCGAGTTGGCCGGCATCGTCGGCCCGTACGACGGCTACGCCCGCAACGCCGAGCCGCACAAGCGGGTCATGCGCAAGCACGCCGCCGCCAACGACGCGATCAAGGCGACCGGCACCGTGGCCACCGCCGTGCAGCGCGAGGCCACCAAGCAGTGGACGCTCGGCAACAAGCTCGGTGACAAGTTCGGCTGGCGCAACTCGCAGGCCAGCGTGCTCGCCCCGACCGGCACCATCGGCCTGATGATGGACTGCGACACCACGGGTGTCGAGCCGGACCTGGCACTGGTGAAGTTCAAGAAGCTGGTCGGCGGCGGCTCGATGCAGATCGTCAACCAGACCGTGCCGCGCGCCCTGCGCAGCCTCGGCTACCCCGAGGAGCAGGTCGAGGCGATCGTCGAGCACATCGCCGACCACGGCCACGTGGTGGACGCCCCGGGCCTCAAGCCGGAGCACTACCCGGTCTTCGACTGCGCCATGGGCGAGCGCTCGATCGCGCCGATGGGTCACGTGCGGATGATGGCGGCCGTTCAGCCGTTCATCTCCGGCGCCATCTCCAAGACGGTCAACATGCCGGAGCAGGCCACCGTCGAGGACGTCGAGAAGATCTACTTCGAGGGCTGGAAGCTCGGCCTCAAGGCGCTGGCGATCTACCGCGACAACTGCAAGGTCGGCCAGCCGCTGTCGGCTGCCAAGCCGGGCAAGGGCGCCGTCGAGGCCCAGGCCCCGGCCACGCCGGAGAAGGTCGTGGAGAAGGTCGTCGAGTACCGCCCGGTGCGCAAGCGGCTGCCGAAGAAGCGCCCGTCGGAGACCATCTCGTTCTCGGTCGGCGGCGCGGAGGGCTACCTCACCGCCTCGTCCTACCCGGACGACGGCCTCGGCGAGGTCTTCCTCAAGATGTCGAAGCAGGGCTCGACCCTGGCCGGCGTGATGGACGCCTTCTCGGTGGCCATCTCCATCGGTCTCCAGTACGGCGTCCCGCTGGAGACGTACGTCAGCAAGTTCACGAACATGCGCTTCGAGCCGGCCGGCATGACCGACGACCCGGACGTGCGCATGGCCGCCTCGGTGATGGACTACATCTTCCGTCGCCTGGCGCTGGACTTCCTGCCGTACGACCGCCGCGCCGAGCTGGGCATCTTCACCGCCAAGGAGCGGGCCGCCCAGCTCGCGGCCGAGGCGGAGGCGGAGGCGAGCGGTGCGGACCTCACCGCGATGGCCTCCTCCGCCCCGGTCGAGGCGCCCGAGCCGAAGACCGGCCCGATCGCGCAGCCGGCGCAGGAGATGGCCGACGCCGCGGCCGTCAAGCCCGCGCCGTCTGTGGGTTCCAGCACCGAACTGCTGGAGGCCGTGATCGGCAAGGCCGCCGACGCGCCGCTCTGCTTCACCTGCGGCACGAAGATGCGGCCCGCCGGTAGCTGCTACGTCTGCGAGGGCTGCGGCTCCACCAGCGGCTGCAGCTGACATCGAGCGAAGTCGCATCTGCTGCGACAGCGACCGCCCGGTCCTCCAGGGGCCGGGCGGTCGCTGCGGCAGGGACGAGGTGTCGTCGATCGTCAGACGGACGGGTCCCAGGCGATGAGCTGGTCGAAGATGCGGCGGTCGCCGTCCAGCTCCAGCTTCGGGGAATCCGGCGTTATGCGGCCGTAGAAGAACAGGACCAGGTCACTGGCAGTGCCCCGGGCGGAGACGTCGGCCGTGTCCCGGTCCGGGTCCTCACCGGCGGCCGGCTCGCCGAGCCGGCTGGCCTGTGCGCCGTCGCCGGACAGCCGAAGGCGCCACGAGCGGCCCTCGGTGGCGTGGTATTCGACGACGGCGGGTTCGTGCGGCCAGGCGACATCCGTCGAGCAGAGGGTGAACTGGCAGTCGTCGAAAGCGTCGAGGGCGACCTCGTCCGGCAGCGGCTCCGGGCTCCCCACGGCGAGCTGAGCGTCGTGGGTGTGCACCGCGATCTCGGCGACCTGGCGCCGAGCCCACGCACCGGAGGTTTCCGGTGACTGCGAATCACCCCACCACGTCCAACACCGGCGGTCCGGGCCGGCCTCGCGCAGTGCGCTCGTCAGCCGCTCGACGGACTCGCGCCACCAGGCCAGGAGAGCCTGGCGTTCCTGAGGCGCACCCGTGCCGTCGTCCCACACGGACTTGTCCGGGGGACCGTCGGCCGGCCCTGCGGCGACGATGGCGGCCGACCTGCGGCGGCCCATGCCCAGGTGCTGTACGAGATCGAACAGCGTCCACTCCGGACAACTCGGCACCGGCGCGTCGAGGCTGGGCGCCGCGGCGACCGCGGCGTGGAAAGCGGTCGACCGGTCGTCGATCAGCCGCAGGTGATCGGCGAAGGTGAGATTCGTGTGCACCCGGGCTGTCTATCAGTGTTCTTCGAAAGACGGACAGCGATTTTCGCCGCGCACGCGGCGGGCGGTGCCGGCGGTCATACCTCGCCGCGTACGCGAGCTGGAATGCTCGGGGGATGAGCACGACCGACATCTATCGGGTCTTCGCCGAGCGTGAGACGCGCGGCGTGTCCCCGGCGTACGAGCGGTTGTCGCAGGCGGTGGCCGGTGACCCGGAGCTGCTCGCCCTGCTCGACACGCTGCCACCGGCCAAGCGTCAGCCGAACCTGCTGTTCGGGGTGGTGCGGCTGCGCGGCGGGCCGGTGGACGACCCGGCGGCGTTCCGCGAGTACGTGATCGCGCACTGGCCGGACGTCGCGGCGCAGATGCGGGTGCGGGCGACGCAGACGAACGAGGCGGGGCGCTGCGCGGTGCTGCTGCCGGTGCTCGCCGCCCTGCCGCAGCCGCTGGCGTTGCTGGAGGTGGGCGCGTCCGCCGGGCTGTGCCTCTACCCGGACCGGTACGCCTACCGCTACGGCGACCGGCAGATCGGCGATGGCGAGCCGGTGCTCGACTGTGACCTGACCGGCACCGATCCGCCGGAGCGGTTGCCGGAGGTGGTATGGCGGGCCGGGCTCGACGTGAACCCGCTCGACGTCACCGACCCGGCCGACGTGGCCTGGCTGGACGCGCTGATCTGGCCGGAACACCGGCACCGCCGGGAACGGCTGCGCGCCGCGTCAGCTGTCGCGGCGGCCGATCCGCCCCTGCTGGTACGCGGTGACCTGGTCGACGACCTGTCGGCGCTGGCGGCGCGGGCTCCGGCCGGGGCGACGCTCGTGGTGTTCCACAGTTCGGTGCTCTACCAGGTGCCGCCGCAGCGCCGGAACGCCTTCACCGAGCTGGTGCGGACCTTGCCCGGCCACTGGATCGCCAACGAGGACCCGTCAGTTCTGCCGCACGCCGATCTGCCAGAGCCCCCCGCCGATGGGTTCCACAACGTGCTGGCCCTGGACGGCCGCCCGCTGGCCTGGACCCGGGGTCACGGGCAGGCGCTCACCTGGTTCGGCCCGGCGCGGCCGTGAAGACCGCCGGACCGCCCGGCCCGGCTCAGTCCGGCAGCGAGTCGACCGCCGAGGCGAGCACGCCGCGCAGGTCGGCCTCCGCGCCGGCCGGCAACGTCTGGGGCTTGACCACCTGGTACGCCACGCGTACCTCGTAGTGGTCACCTCGCCAGGCCCAGCCGTCGAACCGGGTCTCCCCGCCGTCCCACGGGCGTACCGCCGTACAGGAGGTGTCGCCCGGTCCGGCGTCGCTCGGTTCGGCGGCGATGCGGTCGCACCGGTCCCGCCGCCACTTCGCGTCGTACCTGCCATCGGTATCGACGGCCACGGTGACGACCATGTCGCCGCGCATGGAGGTGCCGCTGGTCAGATCGACCGCGCACTCCTTGGAGCCGCTGCGGTCACCGAGGTTCGCCGAGGCGCTGGGCTGAGCGCCGGGCGACCGTAGCAGCGCCGCGCCAACCCCGCCCTCCGCCCCGTCGATCATGAGGTTGACGGGGCGACACGCCGACCTCGCCCCCGTTAACCTCATGATCGACGGAGCGAGGGCGGGAGGCGGTCCGGCCGGCTACTAGGGTCGCGGGGTGACCGAACCGCGGTGGCTCTCCGAGACCCGTGCGGCGTACGACGCCGTCGCCGAGGACTACGCGCGGCTGCTGCCCGACGTGGTCGAGCCGCCGCTGGACCGGGCCCTGCTGGCCGCGTTCGCCGAGACGGTCGGGCCGGGCCGGTCCGTGCTGGAGGCGGGCTGCGGCACCGGCCGCGTCACCGCCCACCTGCACCGGCTCGGCCTCGACATCAGCGGCGTCGATCTGTCGCCCGGCATGGTGGCGGTGGCCCGCCGCGCGTACCCGGACCTGCGCTTCGAGGTCGGCTCGCTCACCGAGCTGACCGCGCCCGACGGGTCGCTGGCCGGGCTGGTCTCCTGGTACTCGGTCATCCACCTGCCACCGGAGCTGCTGCCCGAGGTGTTCGCCGGTTTCCACCGGGTTCTCGCTCCGGGTGGTCACCTGTTGCTCGCGGTGAAGGCCGGCGACCGGCGCGACCGACGGGAACAGGCATACGGCCACTCCGTCGCCCTCGACGTCTACTGGCTGTCCCCGGATCGGCTGGCCGCACAACTCACGACGGCCGGGTTCGTGGTGTCGGCGACGATGGTCCGCGCGCCGGTCGGCCGGGAGCGGCAGCCCCAGGCGTTCCTGCTCGCGCAGCGTCCGGCCGACTGAACTCTCCGGCACCACTCACCACAGTCGGCACCCGGCCTGTACCGCACGTCATGACAGGGCAGCGAAGAGTTGCCGTCCTGGCTAGGGTTGACGATCTCGGCGGAGGGAGACGTCATGCGCACCCGGATGCTCCTCGCGTCGACGCTGCCGTTGCTCTGGGGCGCTGTCGTCGGCTGGTGGACGCCGCGCGGGCCCGGCACTGTGGGCGCGGCACTCGCCTCCGTGGCGGTGAGCCTCGCCGTCGGGCTGGCCGCCGGGTGGCTGAGCCGGTCCCGCTGGTTCATGCTCGTCGCGCCGGTGATCTTCGCGGTGGCCGTCGAACTGGTCCGGCTGCGGCTGCGCGGGCCCACCGTCGACCGTCCGCACCTGTCCGGCTTCGGCGTCGTGGCGCTGCTCGCCGGCCGGGGCGTACACGGACTCCTGACCTTGTTGCCGCTGCTGGTCGGCGCCGCCTACGGCGCCGGACTGGCCCGCCGCCTCGACGCGGTGCCGCCGCGCCGGCCGGTGCCGCGCTGGGCGGGCCGGATCGGCGTCGGCCTGCTGGCCGCGCTGCTCGCGCTCGTCACGGTCGGCGCGGCCGTGCCGGGCCGCACCGCCCCGATCCCCGGCGGCATCGCCCGCTTCGACACCGTCGAGTCCTCCGGGCGCGAGCTGGGCCTGCTGATCAGGGGTACGGACCGCAGCGCTCCGGTGCTGCTCGTGGTGCCCGGGCCGCCCGGCGGCTCGGAGATCGGCTCGGTCCGTCGCCACCTGCCCGAGCTGGAGCGCCGATTCGTGGTGGCCGTGTGGGACCGTGCCGGCGGGCCACGCTCCTGGTCGGGCTTCCGCGCTCCGTCGAACTGGCGCCTGGACGACGAGGTGGACGACCTGGTCGCGGTGGCCCGGCACCTGCGGGAACGGCTGGGCCGGGATCGGATCCACCTGGTCGCGCACTCCGGCGGCACCATCGCCGGCCTGCTCGCCGTGCGACAGCACCCGGAACTGTTCGCCGCGTACGTCGGCGTCGGGCAGGTGGTGAGCCTGCGCGAGGCCGACCGCAGTCAGTACTCCGACACCGTGGCCTGGGCCCGCCGCACCGGCCGGACGGCACTCGCGGACCGGATGACCGCGCAGGGTCCGCCGCCCTACCGCGACGTCTGGGCGTACGAGCCGTTGCTGACAAACGAGGCCGGCGCCTTCCCGGTCGACCGGGAAGGCGCGAGCGAGGACGAGACCGGGGCCGTCGGCAACCTGGGCGTGTCCGAGTACAGCCTGCTGGAGAAGGTGCACCTGTTCGGTTTCCTGGACGGCTGGGACGTGCTCTACCCCCGGTTGCAGGAGATCGACTTCCGGCGTGACGTGCGGCAGCTCGCGGTGCCGGCGTACTTCGTGGACGGCGCGCAGGAGGTGCCGGGCCGGCTGCGCCTGTTCGACGAGTGGTACGCGCAGCTCCAAGCGCCGCGCAAGGACCATCTGGTGATCCCGCGTGCCGGGCACCGTTCGATGTTCGAGCGGCCCGAGGCGTTCCTGCCGTACCTGGAACGCCTCGGGAGCGACGGCGGCCCGGGCGGCAACTAGGCCGGAGGCCGCTCGGACAGGTGCCGGCGGGGGCCGGTCAGGGGCGGCGCGGAGTCACGGATACCTGCTCGGCGATCGCGACGACCTGGCCGGCGGAGAGCCGCAGCGGCGCCTGCAGGTTGACCACGGCCCCGCCGGGCACCTCGGCCTGCAGGAACCAGAGCTCGTCGGTGCGGATCAGATGAGCTTCCCGGCCGCCCACCGTGACCCTTCGCTCGTCCCGGGCTCCCATCACGGTGCGCAGCAGGTCCGGGTCACGGCGCGGCACCACCTGCACGGTGAGCGTCTCGTCGGGGGAGTCGCCCCGCAGGGTAAGGATGGTGTCGTCCTTGAACATGGCGACCCGCCAACCGCGCGGCGCCAGCCGCACCCGCAGCGGCACCTGCTGCGGCTCGTCGACGACGTGCTCGGCCAGCCGGAGCAGCGCCGCGTCGTCGGCGAACATGCCGTGGCCGGTCAGCGTCACCCACTGACCGGGCCTGCGCTCCCACGACACGACGAGCCGACGCGGTCCGCCGGGATTCGGCTCCTCGTACATCTCGGCCGGGCGGCCTGCGACGGCCACCGGACGCGACGTCTTCGCGATCCGTGCCGGTGCACTGTCCCAGACGAAGAGGTGGACGTCGTCGGTGGTGCTGCGGGACAGGTACACGGCGAGGAACTGGCCCGGAGCGTAGCTGTAGCGAGGTGGGCTCAGCGTCGCCGGCCGCGACCGCAGGGTCAGCGGAAACTCCGGGATCGTCGCAGCCACCAGGGTCAACGGCTCCGCCGATCGATCGAGCGGACGTACCGCGAGGCCGACGCCCGCCCCGGCTACCACCGCAGCCGCGGCGGCCACCAGGAGCGTCCGCCGCCGCAGCGGCGGGACGGTCCGGCGTACGGATGCGGCGGTGAACTCGCCGGCGAGGCGTTCCCTCGCGAGGCGGAGCGTCTCGGTGGACGCTTCCGGGGCATCCGGCCCGTGCGTCCGCAGCAGGTTGATCTCGTTCATGTCGGCTCCTCGATGGCGAGCGCGAGTCGGGTGAGTCGGCGGGCACGGTGCAGGCGGGAACGGACGGTGCCGAGCGGGATGTCGAGCACGGCGGCGATCTGCTCGTACGACAGGTCCGCCCACGCGGTGAGCAGCAACACGTCCCGGTCCCGCCGGTGCAGCGAGGCCAGCGCCAGGGCCAGGTCCCGGCGTAGGGCGCCGGCGTCCAGCCGGTCGATCGCGTCCTCGATCACCGGCGGTGCCAACTCGCCGGCGGCGAGCCGGGCCAGCGCGCGGTAGCGGCGTTCCTCGGTCCGCACGTGCCGGCGCACGAGGTTGGTGGCGATCCCGAACAGCCACGGCCGTACGCCGACGTCCGAGGTGTAGGACGCCCTCCGCCGGAATGCGACCAGGAAGGTCTCGGCCAACAGGTCGTCGGCCGGCGGGCCGATGCGACGAGCCAGATAACGGTGCACGGGGACGGCATGCCGGTCGAACAACGGCCCGAACCGCTCCGGCTCCGTGACGGACGCGCGGATCACCTCGTCGTCCGAGGGCTCGTCGGGCGGCCCGACCCCGGGATGTCCCCGCTCGTGGGCCTCGGCCCGGTGCATCTTGTTTGTCACACCCGTTCATGCCCGGTCGGCGCGGACCGGTTCACGGCGGAACCGCACCGGTCTTGGTGTCCCTCCCGGACAGCCGGCGCGACGGGAGGTACCAGCGTAGGCACCCAGGGCACCGCGCGAGGGTACGGGAGGCCACTCCGTAGACTCCAGCGGTGCGTGACGAGCCGGCCGACCGGCCCCTTACCGAACCGCACCCGTCGCGGCTGTCGCCGGATCACCCCGGACGGGAACGGATCCTTGCCGCGCACGCCGCCGCGCTGGCCGCCGGGGAGGCGGGCTACCTGGACCCGGAGACCGGGCTGTTCGTGCTCAGCGCGGGATTTCTCGCCCGGCGTGGCACGTGCTGCGGGCGAGGCTGCCGGCACTGCCCGTACGTGGCCGATTAGGGGGCTTCCGTCCCCGCTGGGGCACGCCGTACGGTGTCCGACGGAACTCCGGCGGGTCGAACCCGCCGCCGACCGCGGAGGTCTCCCGTGCGTGCCCGATTCTGGCTGGCCGTTCCGGCCGTCCTGCTCGCCGCCGGCTGCGCCGACGAGGCGCCCACGGCGGCCGGGCCGCCGCCCCCGCCTCCGCCGGTCCCGGTCGCGGCGGCGTCCTCGGGCGGGGCGTGCCGGCTGCTCGACTTCGCGGTGATCGCCGAGCACACCGGCGGCACGTTCGACGTGGCGGCGGCCACCGAGCGGGGCGACACCCACACCTGCGTGGTCCGCGCCGCCGGGGCGGTGCTGCCGGAGCTGACGCTGTCGGTGACCGAGACGTCGATCGACGCCGCCACGTTCGCCCTGGACGTGCAGCCCAGCGGCGCGGCGAAGATCAGCAAGCTGGGCAAGGCCGCCTACCGGCGCACGCTGCCCAAGACCGCGAAGTCCGGGCCGGCCGCCGAGGTCGGCTGGCTGGCCACCGAGGGGCGGCTCGCCACGCTGCGCTGGACCGCCCCGACCGGCACCGCGAAGGCGGAGGCGGACAAGACGGCCGGCAAGCTGGTCACGCTGGCCAAGGTGATCGACACCCGGCAGCTCTGACCGGGAGCCGCGTCAGCGGGCCGCGACGAACACCCGGGACGCCACCTCGCGGGGCAGCCGGACCCGGTCGCCGGAGCGGTCGATGGAGACGGCGTCGCGTTCCTGCGCCACAGTCACCGTCGCGCCCGGGTCGACGCCGGCGGCGTGCAACTGCCGGAGCACGTCCGAGTCGGTCTGCACGCTCTCGCAGATCCGCCGCACCACGACCGTGCCGGACAGGCCGGGGAACGCCAGGTTGCGCTCACCCTCGACCGCGTCGGCGGGCACCTGGCCCGGGTCGCCCAGCTCCTCCAGGCCCGGGATCGGGTTGCCGTACGGCGAGCGGGTCGGGCGGTTGAGCAGGTCGAAGACCCGCTTCTCCACCGCGTCGCTCATCACGTGCTCCCACCGGCAGGCCTCCTCGTGGGCCTCCTCGTAGGGCATCCCGATCACGTTCACCAGCAGCAGCTCGGCCAGCCGGTGCTTGCGCATCACGGACACGGCGGTGTTGCGGCCCTGCGGCGTGAGGGTCAGGTGCCGGTCGCCCTCGACGGTGAGCAGGCCGTCGCGCTCCATGCGGGCGACGGTCTGGCTGACGGTCGGGCCACTCTGCTTCAGCCGCTCGGCGATGCGGGCACGAAGCGGCGGCACCCCCTCCTCCTCGAGTTCGAGGATGGTGCGCAGGTACATCTCGGTGGTGTCAACAAGGTCGTGCTTCACGTCTGCGGCCTCCTGGGCTCCGATGGTACCCGTTACCACCGACCATCGACGGAGGCGAAGCCGGAGGTGGCGCGCCGAATGGTGTTGACTGGACCGTATGTCCGCCACCGCAGACCTGCTGGTCGAGCCCGACCGGCTCGCCGCCGAACTCGATCACGCCGACCCGCCGACCCTGCTCGACGTCCGCTGGCGGCTGACCGGCCCGCCCGGGCGCGACGACTACGCCGCAGGCCACCTGCCCGGCGCCGTCTTCGTCGACCTGGACACCGAGCTGTGCGGACCGCCCGGCGCCGCCGGGCGGCACCCGCTTCCGGACCCGGCGGCGTTGCAGGCCGCGCTGCGGGCCGCCGGCGTCCGCACCGGTCATCCGGTGGTCGTGTACGACGGCGGCGACGGCATGTCCGCCGCCCGCGCCTGGTGGACGCTGCGCTGGGCCGGGCACCGGCAGGTGCGGGTGCTGCACGGCGGCTTCCCGGCCTGGACGGCCGCCGGGCTGCCGGTCGACACGAGCGTGCCCGCCCCGGCGCCGGGCGACGTGACCGTGGCGCCCGGCGCGCTGCCGGTGCTGGACGCCGCGCAGGCCGCCCGGCTCGCCGCCGCCGAACCCGGCGTGCTGATCGACGTCCGGGCCGCGCCGCGCTACCGGGGCGAGCACGAGCCGGTCGACCCGGTCGCCGGGCACGTGCCGGGCGCGGTGAACGTGCCCGCACCGGAGTACGTCACGCAGGGCCGGTTCCCCGACGCCGGTGCGCTGCGGGAGCGGTTCGCCGCCGCCGGGGTGGACGCGGACGCGCCGGTCGGTGCGTACTGCGGCTCCGGGGTGACCGCCGCGCAGGCCGTGCTCGCGTTGCACCTGGCCGGTCGCCCGGACGCCGCGTTGTACGTCGGCTCGTGGAGCGAGTGGGTGGCCGACCCGGACCGTCCGGTCGCGACAGGTGGCACGTCCGGCCGGTGAGCGTACGACTGGTGGGCGCGTCCCGGACCACGTGCGACGATGGCCGCATGGCCGACGACACGGTGGTGGTGTGGGACGAGGCTCTCCTCGCCTACGACATGGGCGACCATCCCCTCGACCCGGTGCGGGTCGAGCTGACCATGGCGCTCGCCCGTGAACTGGGTGTGCTGGACCGGCCCGGCGTACGGCTGGTCAAGCCCGAGCCGGCCGACGACGCGCTGCTCACCCGCGTACACGATCCGGCCTACCTGGAGGCGGTCCGGTCCGCGCCGCGTGACCCGCTGTTCGCCGGCTTCGGTCTGGGCACCTCGGACAATCCGGTCTTCGACGGGATGCACGACGCGAGCGCGCTGATCGCCGGCGCCACGACGGCCGCGGCCGAGGCGGTGTGGCGCGGCGACGCCCGGCGCGCGGTCAGCGTCGCGGGCGGGCTGCACCACGCCATGCCCGCCCGCGCCGCCGGGTTCTGCGTCTACAACGACCCGGCCGTGGCCATCGCGCGGCTGCTCGACCTCGGCGCGCAGCGCATCGCGTACGTGGACGTGGACGTGCACCACGGCGACGGCGTGCAGGAGATCTTCTACCGCGACCCGCGGGTCCTCACGATCAGCCTGCACGAGACGCCGCTCGCATTGTTCCCCGGCACCGGGTTCCCGGACGAGACCGGCGGCCCGGGCGCGGAGGGCACCGCTGTGAACGTGCCGCTGCCCCCGGGTGTGGGTGACGCGGGCTGGCAGCGGGCGTTCCACGCGATCGTGCCGTCGGTGCTGCGCGCGTTCCGGCCGCAGGTGCTCGTCACCCAGTGCGGCGCCGACGGGCACCGCAAGGATCCGCTGGCCGACCTGCACCTGTCGGTGGACGGGCAGCGGGCCACGTACCGCTCGCTGCGGGCGCTCGCCGACGAGCTGTGCGACGGTCGCTGGGTCGCCACCGGCGGCGGCGGGTACGCGCTGGTCGAGGTGGTGCCCCGGGCGTGGACGCACCTGCTCGCGATCGCCACCGGTGAGCCGGTCGACCCGGCGATGCTGACCCCGCCCGGCTGGCGGGAGCTGGCCGCGCGGCGGCTACCCGGGCACGACGTGCCGTTGCGGATGACCGACGACGTGGACCCGTCGTACCTGCCGTGGCAGCCCAGCGGCGAGCCGAACGCGGTGGACCGGGCCGTCGCGGCCACCCGCAAGGCCGTCTTCCCGCTGCTCGGGCTCGATCCGCACGACCCGCGCGACTGAGCCGGCGGCAGGGGAGGATCGACCGGTGACCACCGTCGAACAACCGCTGGACGTGCTGCTCAGCGACGGCACGACCGTCCAGTTGCGACCGATCCGTCCGGAGGACGCGCCCGAGATCGTGGCCATGCACGGCCGTTTCTCGGAGCGCACCCGATACCTGCGGTACTTCTCGCCGTACCCGCGTATCCCGGAACGCGACCTGAAGCGTTTCGTCAACGTCGACCACCGCGACCGGGAGGCGTTCGTGGTGCTGGCCGGCGAGCGGATCGTCGCCGTCGGCCGCTACGAGCGGCTCGGCCCCGCCTCGCCCGAGGCCGAGGTGGCGTTCGTGGTCGAGGACGCCTACCAGGGCCGGGGCATCGGCTCGGTGCTGCTGGAGCACCTGGCCGACGCGGCCGGGCGCCACGGGATCGTGCACTTCGTCGCCGAGGTGCTCCCGGCCAACGGGACGATGCTGCGGGTCTTCGCCGACTTCGGCTACCAGGTCCAGCGCCAGTACGCCGACGGCGTGGTGCACCTGAGCTTCCCGATCGCGCCCACCGAGGCGACGCTTGCGGTGCAGCGCGGCCGGGAGCACCGCACCGAGGCCCGGTCGATCGCCCGGCTGCTCGCGCCGCGTGGCATCGCCGTGTACGGCGCCAGCACCACCGGCCAGGGCGTCGGCGCGGCGCTGCTCGGGCACCTGCGCGACGGCGGCTTCGCCGGGGCGATCGTGCCGGTGCACCCGAGCGCGGCGACGGTGGCGGGGCTGCCCGCGTACCCGTCGGCGGCCGACGCCGGCCAGGACGTCGACCTCGCCGTGGTGGCGGTCCCGCCGGACGCGGTGACCGACGTGGTGCACGACGCCGCACGCGCCGGCGCGCACGGCTTGGTGGTGATCTCGGCCGGGTTCGCCGAGTCCGGCCCGGCCGGCGCGGCGGCGCAGCGCGCGCTGGTCCGCGCCGCGCACCTGGCCGGCATGCGGGTGGTCGGCCCGAACTGCCTCGGCGTCGCCAACACCGACCCGGCGGTACGCCTCAACGCCACGCTCGCCCCGGTGCTGCCGGCGGCGGGCCGGGTCGGCGTGTTCAGCCAGTCCGGCGCGTTCGGGGTGGCGCTGCTGGCCGAGGCGTCCCGGCGCGGGCTCGGCCTGTCCAGCTTCGTGTCGGCCGGCAACCGGGCCGACGTGTCCGGCAACGACCTGCTCCAGTACTGGCAGGACGACCCGGCCACCGACGTCATCACGCTCTACCTGGAGACGTTCGGCAACCCGCGCAAGTTCGCCCGGCTGGCCCGGCGCATCGGCCGCAGCAAGCCGGTGGTGGCACTCGCCTCGCTGGCGCGGCCGCCGGGCGTGGGGGAGGCACCCGCGCTGGACGCGGCGGCGGTGAGCGCGCTGTTCGCCCAGTCCGGTGTGATCCGGGTGGACACCGTGTCCGAACTGCTCGACGTGGGTGTGCTGCTGGCCCACCAGCCGCTGCCGGCCGGGCGGCGGGTCGCGGTGGTGGGCAACTCGTCGGCGCTGACCGGGCTGGCCGCGACCGCCTGCGCCGCCCAGGGACTGGCAGTCGCCGACGGCTACCCGCAGGACGTGGGGCCGAGCGCCGGTGCCGCCGCGTACGCCGCCGCGCTCGGTGACGCGGTGGCCGACGAGCGGGTGGACGCCGTGGTGGCGGTGTTCGCGCCGCCGCTGCCGGGCCAGCTCGCCGACCCGGTGGCCGACTTCGCCGCGGCGCTGCCCGACGCGAAGGTCACCGGCAAGCCGGTGGTGGCGACGTTCCTGGCCGGGCTGGTGCCGGCCGGGGTGCCGGCGTACCCGAGCGTGGAGGAGGCGGTACGCGCGCTGGGCCGGGTGACCGCGTACGCGGACTGGCTGCGCCGGCCACCGGGCGTGCTGCCGGAACTGGCCGACGTGGACCGGGCGGCCGGGCACGCCGCGTTGCGCCCGGACGGGGCCGACTCGGCGGCGTTGCTGCGCGCGTACGGGATCGACGTGGTGGAGTCGGTGCCGGCCGGCAGCGCCGACGAGGTGCTGACGGCGGCCGACCGGCTCGGCTGGCCGGTGGCGCTCAAGGCCGCCGCGCCCGGGCTGCGGCACCGCCTCGACCTCGGCGCGGTACGCCTCGACCTGGCCGACGCCGCCGCGCTGCGCCGCGCGTACGCCGAGATGGCCCCGGTGTTCGGCGCGGAGGTGCTGGTGCAGCCGATGGTCGCGCCGGGTGTGGCGTGCGTGGTGGAGCTGGTGGAGGATCCGGCGTTCGGGCCGGTGGTCGGGTTCGGGCTGGGTGGCGTGGCGACCGAGCTGCTGGGCGACCGGGCCTGGCGCGCGGTCCCGCTCACCGACCGGGACGCCGCCGAGCTGGTCGACGAGCCCCGCGCGGCGCCGCTGCTGCGCGGGCACCGGGGCGCCGCGCCGGTGGACCGGGCGGCCCTTGTCGACCTGCTGGTGCGGGTCGGCCGGCTCGCCGACGAGCAGCCCCGGGTGCGGTCGCTCACGCTGAATCCGGTGCTGGCCCGGCCGGACGGCATCTCGGTGCTGCACGCCGCCGTGCGCACCGGCGCCGAGGCCGCCCGCCCGGACACCGGCCCGCGAAGGTTGTAGACCTCAGCCGCGCGCGGAGATCTGCTGCACCGACCACTCGTTGCCGTCCGGGTCGCGGAAGAACGCGAAGCCGACGTTGTCCAGCGGGTGCGGCACCGGGTACGGGTTCTGGCCCATCACCTGGATCTCGCTCACCTCGACGCCCCGCTCGACCAGTTCGGCGCGCGCCCGTTCCAGGTCCGGTACGACCAGTTGCACGCCCTTGAGCGAGCCCGGCGGCATCTCCGGTACGACGCCCCGGCCGAGGACGATCGAGCAGCCGGAGCCCGGGGGAGTGAGTTGGACGATCCGCCCCGCGCCGCCCAGATCGGTGTCGTGGTCGAGGTCGAAGCCGAGCCGTTGCGCGTAGAACTCCTTGGCCCGGTCCAGGTCGGAGACCGGTACGACCACCACTTCCAGCGTCCAGTTCATGTCGTCGCTCCTGTCGTCGAATCGGTGTGCAGCACTGCCGCGAGCCGGTCGAACGCCTCGCTCAGGCCGCGGGTCATCGGATAGCGCAGGACGGTGTCGCGCCCCTGCGCGGTGGCGTACCGCAGGTGGGTGACGACTGTCGTCCGGTCCGCCGAGCCGGTGAAGTCGTGGCGGACGAGTGTCTCGCCCGGATAGGACTGGTCGTCGAAGAGTTCGGTGCAGACCAGTCGCGCGGGCGGGTCGACCTCCCGGTACGTGCCGCCCTGGCCCATCAGGTCGCCGTCCGGCCCTCGGGAGACGAACCGCCACCGTCCGCCCACCCGCAGGTCCACCTCGCACTCGACGAGGTGCCAGCCGCGGGCGCCCCACCAGCGGACCAGCAACTCGGGGCGGGTGAAGGCGGCGAACACGAGGTGGCGCGGAGCGGCGAAGTCGCGGCTGAGCCGGATCTCCCGGTCGCCGGGCAGGCTCACGGTCAGGCCGGTCACCGCTGCTCCCCGGCGGTCAGTTCGGCGAGCACCTCGTCCAGTCGCGCGTAGCTCTCGGCCCAGTAGTCCCGGTAGTCCGCCAGCCACGCGACCGCCTCCCGCAGCGGCCGGGCGTCGAGCCGGCAGGGACGGCGTTGCGCGTCCCGGCCCCGGGTGACCAGGCCGGCGCGTTCGAGCACCTTGAGGTGCTTGGAGACGGCCGGCTGGCTCATCGCGAACGGCTCGGCCAGTTCGGTGACAGTCGCCTCGCCGGCGGCCAGCCGGGTGAGGATGGCGCGCCGGGTGGGGTCGGCGAGCGCGGCGAAGGTGGCGTCGAGCAGATCCGCGGGCACGTTTATAACCTCCTGGTTGTGTAACCAGTCGGTTGTATACGGTGGGAGCGCGCAGGTCAAGCACGACAGGCCCCGGCGAACCGCCGGGGCCTGTCGGGGCAGGGATGGATCAGCAGGCGTACGCCTCCAGCCGGTTCGCCCGCTCCGGGTCGCGCAGCTTGAGCAGCGTGACCTTCTCGATCTGCCGGATCCGCTCCCGGGACAGGCCGAACTCGCGGCCGACCTCGTCCAGCGTGCGCTGCCGGCCGTCGTCCAGGCCGAAGCGCAGCCGGATCACCGCCTGCTCCCGCTGGGACAGCGTGGCCAGCACGATGCGGACCTCGTTGCGCAGCTCGCCGTTGGTGGCGGCGTCGCCCGGCTCGGTTCGCGGGTCGACGGCGGCGACGAAGTCGCCGAGCGCGCTCTCGCCGTCCTCGCCGACGGCCTGGTCCAGGCTGACCGGCTCCCGGTCGTAGGAGATCAGCTCGATCACCTGGAACTCCGGGATCTCCAGCGCCGTGGCGACCTCGCTCACAGTGGGCTCGCGGCCCAGCGTCACCGACAGCTCGCGGCGTACCCGGACCATCCGGTTGACCTGCTCGACCATGTGCACCGGGATGCGGATGGTGCGGGCCTGGTCAGCCATGGCGCGGGTGATGGCCTGGCGGATCCACCAGGTGGCGTAGGTGGAGAACTTGTAGCCCTTGGTGTAGTCGAACTTCTCGACGGCGCGGATGAGGCCGAGGAAGGCCATGCCGCGACCGGTGTAGCGCTTGGCGATGCTCACCACCAGCCGCAGGTTGGCCTCCAGCAGGTGGTCCTTGGCGGCGCGGCCCTCGGCCGCGATCAGCGCCAGGTCCGCGCGCAGCTCGGCGGAGACGGGGGTGCAGGTGGCCAGCTTCTCCTCGGCGAAGAGGCCGGCCTCGATCCGCTTGCTCAGCTCGACCTCCTGCGCCGCGGTGAGCAGCTTGGTGCGGCCGATGCCGTTCAGGTACGCCCGGACCAGGTCGGTGGAGACGCCGCGCTCGTCGGTGGCGTCGAGGTCCGTGAGGGTGACGTCCATGTCCTGGTGCTCGATCATCTGCTGGGTCATCTCTGTTCTCCCCGTGTCCGACGTGCCTACCGGTCCCGTGCCGCCCACGCGGTGGTGGCCGATGACAAACAGCTTGGCGGTCGGGGCGTGAGACGGGAGTGAGGCGATCGGGGACCCGACAGGAATCCACGTGGGAATCCGGCATTCCCTTGCCCGGCGCGGTTACCGTGCCACCGACCGGCCGTCGGGGCCGGCCCGGCACTGACGATCGGAGAACGTGGTGGTCTTCAAGCGGCTCATGCAGGCGATGGGTGTGGGCGGACCGTCGGTGGAGACGGTGCTGGCCAACCCGAACTGCCGCCCGGGCGGCGTTCTGGAGGGCCGGATCCAGGTGGTCGGCGGTGACCACCCGGTGGACGTGAGCTACATCGCACTCGGCCTGGTCACGCGGGTCGAGGTGGAGAGCTCCGACAGCGAGTACGACGTCAACCAGGAGTTCGGCCGGGCCCAGATGACCGGCCCGTTCCGGCTGGAGCCGGGGCAGCGTCACGACGTGCCGTTCCGCTTCCAGGTGCCCTGGGAGACCCCGCTGACCGACCTGTACGGCCAGCACCTGCACGGCATGACGATGGGTCTGCGTACCGAGCTGGAGGTGGCGCGGGCGATGGACAAGGGTGACCTGGACCCGGTGGCGGTGCACCCGCTGCCGGCCCACGAGCGGCTGCTGGAGGCGCTGCTGCGGCTGGGCTTCCGCTTCGCCCGTGCCGACGTCGAGCGCGGACACATCTACGGCCTGCACCAGCAGTTGCCGTTCTACCAGGAGATCGAGTTCTACCCGGCGCCGCAGTACGCGGGCGCGATGAACCAGCTGGAGGTCACCTTCGTGACCGATCCGCGCCAGGTCCACGTGGTGCTGGAGCTGGACAAGCGGGGCGGCCTGTTCACCGAGGGCCGCGACGCGTTCGGCCGGTTCACCGTGGACCACGCGACCGCGGACCACACGGACTGGGCCGCCCAGCTCGACGGCTGGCTGCGGCAGTCGCTGTCCCGCCGGGGCCTGTTCTTCTAAAGGTCGAGCACGAGGGTCCGGGGACCGACGTTGACGCTCTCCACCAGCATGTGGGCGCGGAACCGGCCGGTCTCCACCTTCGCGCCCCGGGACCGCAGCTGTTCGACCACGGCGTCCACCAGGGGTTCGGCCACCTCGGCCGGAGCGGCGGCGGTCCAGCTCGGCCGCCGGCCCTTGCGGGCGTCGCCGTAGAGCGTGAACTGGCTGACCACGAGCAGCGGCGCCCCGACGTCGGCGGCGCTGCGCTCGTCGTCGAGGATGCGCAGCTCGTGCAGCTTGCGGGCCATCGTGGCGGCCACCTGGGGGGTGTCGGTGTGGGTGACGCCGAGCAGCACCAGCAGCCCGTCGGAGATCTCGCCGGTCACCTCGTCGCCGACAGTCACCCGGGCCCGGCCGACGGTCTGCACCACCGCCCGCATCAGTCGGTCACCGGCTCGACGATGCCGCGCTCGACCAGGTGCGCCACGATCGGTCCGGCCGCCTCGGCCAGCTCGTCCGGCGCCACGTCGTGCGCGGCGGCCAGCAGGGCGAGCTGGTCGCGCAGCGGCAGCCGGCCGTCGGCGCCGCCGACCAGGGCGAGCACCAGCGGGTCGATCTCCTCCGACCAGCGCAGGCCGCGCGGCACGGCCAGGACCTGCCGGTCCACCGCCCAGCCGTCGTCGCCCATGGTGGCCTCCTGCCGGAGCTGGAGCCCTTCGGCGGCACGGTAGCGGGCGGCGAGCAGGCCCTCGGTGTCCCGGGCGCGCAGCCAGTCCTGCCTGGTGAACCACTCGCCGATCCGGTCGCCCAGCGGCGGCTCGACCCGCTGGCGCAGGTCCTCCACCCGCACGACCGGCTGGTCGTGGCCGGAGCGGCGCAGCGAGACGATGCCGAAGCCGATCGCCTCGACCTTGTGCGCGTCGAACCAGTCCAGCCAGGCCGCCATCCGCTGCGGGTCGGCGCTCTCGCCGACGTCGGTGAGCCACAGGTTCACGTACGCCATCGGGTCGGCCACCTCGCGCTGGATCACCCAGGCGTCCAGGCCGGTGCCGGCGAACCAGCCGGTGACCCGCTCGGCCCAGTCCTCGCCGGTGACGTGCACCCAGTTCGCCAGGTACTGCATGGTGCCGCCCTCGGTGAGCAGGTCCGGCGCGGCGGCGGCCAGCTCCGCGCCGATCGCGTCGCCGACCCGCCCGGAGTCCCGGTAGACGTGCGTGGTGGTGCCCGGGCCGACCACGAACGGCGGGTTGCTGACCACCAGGTCGAAGCGGCGCCCGGCCACCGGGGCGACCATGTCGCCGCGCAGCAGCTCCCAGTCCTGACCGTTGAGCGCGGCGGTGGTGGCGGCGAACCGCAGCGCCCGCTCGGAGACGTCGGTGGCGGTGACCCGGCGGGCGTGGGTGCCCAGGTGCAGCGCCTGCACGCCGGAACCGGTGCCCAGGTCGAGCGCGGTGTCCACGACCGGGCGCACGGCGGCCGAGATCAGCGTCTGGGTGGCGCCGCCGATGCCCAGCACGTGCTCGGAGTGCAGCGGGCGCCCGGGCCGCGCACTGGCGGGCACGTCGGCGAGCACCCACCAGTCGTCGCCGTACGGCTCCAGGTCGACCCCGGCGCGCAGGCCGTCGCCGTGCCGCTCCACGATGCCACCGGCCAGCGCCTCGTCCAGCGCCAGCGGAGCCAGCGCGTCGGCGACCGCCGCCTCCGGCTCGGTCTGGTCGCAGATGAAGACGCGGATCAGCGTGGCCAGCCGGTCCCGGTCCTCGGTGGCGCGCAGCGCGGCCCGGTAGTCGTTGCGGGCCACCGCGCCGGTGGTCTGCGGGCCCAGGCGGTCGGCGATCCCGTTGGCGGTGAAGCGGGCGAGCGTCAGCGCGGTGCGCAGCGCGTCGACCCCGGCGGGGGAGAGCAGCATGTCGTGACGGTCCACGTGCTCATCCTGCCTCGGGCGTCGTCCGGCGTGGCGCGCACCCGCCGATCCATAACGTGGACCGTATCTATCGGCAACTATCTCTTTCATGTTTATCGATCTCTGGTTAGCATTCCTGCCAACATCCGTCGATGGGGTGATCCGGCCACAAACCGGGCTGCCCCGGTAGGGAGCCAGACGATGCCCGACGTGTCCCTTCCCCGGCGCCGCGCGCTGCGTGCGCTCGCCGTCACGGCCGCCGCCGCGGCCTTCGCCGCCGCCGCCTCCACGCCCGCTCTCGCCGCACCCACCGGGGAGATCCGGTACGCCGGTGCCGCCGACGCCGTCAGCGGCAGCTACGTGGTCGTGCTCAAGGGCGACGCGGTCGGCACCGCGAACACCCTCGCCGCCCGTACCGCCGTGCCGGACCGGGCCGCCGGCCTGGCCAAGCGCTACGGCGGCAACGTCGGCACGGTGTGGAGCGCCGCTCTCACCGGCTACAGCGCGAAGATGACCCCCGCCCAGGCGCGCCGGCTCGCCGCCGACCCGTCCGTCGCGTACGTCGAGCAGGACCGCGTCATGACCACCCAGGGCACCCAGACCGGCGCCACCTGGGGCCTGGACCGGATCGACCAGCGCAACCTGCCGCTGAACAGCACCTTCACCTACCCGAACACCGCCAGCAACGTGCGCGCCTACATCATCGACACGGGCATCCGCACCACGCACAGCGACTTCGGCGGCCGGGCCACCTGGGGCACCAACACCGTCGACACCAACAACACCGACTGCAACGGCCACGGCACCCACGTCGCCGGCACCGTCGGCGGCACCAAGTACGGCGTGGCCAAGGGCGTGCGCCTGGTCGCCGTCAAGGTGCTCAACTGCTCCGGCAGCGGCACCACCGCCGGCGTGATCAGCGGCGTCAACTGGGTCACCTCGAACGCGGTGAAGCCGGCCGTGGCGAACATGAGCCTCGGCGGCGGCGCCAGCACCACGCTGGACAACGCGGTGGCCAACTCGATCAACTCCGGCATCACGTACGCGCTCGCGGCCGGCAACTCCAGCGCCAACGCGTGCAACTCGTCGCCGGCCCGGGTCGCCTCGGCGATCACGGTGGGCGCCACCACCAGCACCGACGCCCGTGCCTCCTACTCGAACTACGGCTCCTGCGTGGACATCTTCGCCCCGGGTTCGTCGATCACCTCGGCGTGGCGTACCAGCGACACCGCCACCAACACGATCAGCGGCACCTCGATGGCGTCCCCGCACGTGGCCGGCGCGGCGGCGCTCGTCCTGTCCGCCAACACCTCCTACACCCCGGCTCAGGTGGCCAGCTACCTGACCAGCAACGCCACCACCGGCAAGGTGACCAGCCCGGGCTCGGGCTCGCCGAACCGGCTGCTCTTCGTCGTCAACTGACGACACCGGTGACCTGACCACACCGTGGGCCGCGGCCCGGTGGACCTCCCAGGGGTCCGCCGGGCCGCGTCACGTGGTCGGGGAGTCGCCGCCCCTGACCGGCGGGCGGCGCGGCACTATGGTCCCCATGACGCTGTCACTGCCCATCGACCCGCAGGCGAACGAACTGCTGGGCCGCAGCCCGCTGGCCCTGCTCCTCGGCATGGTGCTGGACCAGCAGGTGCCGATGGAGAAGGCGTTCTCCTCCCCGTACGTGCTGGCGCAGCGGCTCGGCCACGAGCCCGACGCCGCGGAGCTGGCCGGGTACGACCCGGAGGCGCTGGTGGAGATCTTCGCCCGGCCGCCCGCGCTGCACCGCTTCCCCAAGGCGATGGCGGCCCGCGTTCAGGAGGTGTGCCGGGCGCTCGTCGAGCGTTACGACGGCGACCCGGCCCGGCTCTGGTCCGACGTGACAGACGGCCGGGAGCTGCTGCGCCGGGTGGGTGAGCTGCCCGGGTTCGGCCGGCAGAAGGCACAGATCTTCGTCGCGCTGCTCGGCAAGCGGTTCGGGATCACCCCGGACGGCTGGCGCGAGGCGGCCGGCGACTACGGCGACGCGGACGCCCACCGGTCGGTCGCGGACGTGACCGATCCGGAGTCGCTGCGCCGCGTACGCGAGTTCAAGCAGCGGATGAAGGCGGAGGCGAAGGCCGCGAAGGGCTGATCCGCCGCCCGCCGCCGCAACCGGCCCGCCGTCCCTGTCGTTTGTTGCCAGGACGGGGGGACGGGGGCGGACGATGACCGAGCAGCGGGGCGGGGCGCTGCTGCGTACCGCGTCCAGTCCCGGGCGGGCCACCTTTCTGGAGCTCTTCTTCGACCTGGTCTTCGTGTTCGCGCTGACCCGGGTCTCCCAGCGGCTGATCAGCGGTCTGGACGGCTCCGCCGGGGCGGTGGCCGCCGACGTGGGCAGGACCCTGCTGCTGTTCCTGGTGCTCTGGCAGGTCTGGACGATCACCACCTGGGTGACCAGCCGGTACGAGCCGGAGCGCACCGTCATCCAGGTCGTCGTGGTCGGCACGATGTTCGGCAGCCTGGTGCTGGGCGTGACGCTGCCGCGCGCCCTGGAGGAGCGGGCGCTGCCGTTCGCGCTCGCGTACGTGGTGGTGATGGTCGGCCGGCCGCTGCTGATCTTGGTGGCGTTGCGCGCGCACCCGCGGCGCCTGGTGCCGCTGCGGCTGGCCGCCTGGGCGGGATTCAGCGCCCCGCTCTGGATCGCCGGCGCGCTGATGCCCGGTCCCCGCCTGGCGCTGTGGGTCGTCGCGCTGGCGGTGGACCACCTCGGCACGATTCTGGGCTGGCCGCTGCCGTGGATCGGGGCCTCGCGCATCCGGCAGTGGCTCGTCGCCGGGGAGCACCTGGCCGAGCGCTACCAGCAGATCTTCCTCATCGCGCTCGGTGAGTCGATCCTGGTGATCGGCGTGACCTTCAGCGGGAAGGAGTTCTCCGGCGACGCGGCGGTGGCGTTCGCGATCTCGTTTGTGATCACGGCGTTGCTCTGGCGGATCTACTTCTACCGGGCCGGTCACCTGCTCGCGGAGGCGCTGCGGGTGGCCGGCACGCCGGGACGGCTGGCCGAGTCGGCGGCGCAGACCCACCTGTTCATGGTGCTCGGCGTGATCGGCGCGGCGGTCGGCTACGAGCTGGTCATCACCCACCCGTACGACACGGCCCGGCCGAGCTGGCTGGTCTTCGTGGTGGGCGGCCCGGCGCTGTTCCTGGCCGCCCGCTCCCGGTTCGAGTACGAGATCTTCGGCCGGGTGTCCCGCCCCCGGCTGGCCGGGCTGGTGGTGCTGGTGCTGCTCCTGCCCGCGCTGGCGGCCGTGCCGGCGATGTTCGCGCTCGGTGCGGTGGCAGTCGTGCTGGCGATCGTCGCGTTCGCCGACGCCCGCCGGGCCTGGCACCGGCCGCCGGAGTCCCCCGCCTCGCCGATCGGGCGGGAGGCGCTCGGCGAGGCCGGCCCCGAGGCGTGAGCGGTCAGGCTGCGGTCGGGCGGGACAGCGACGCCAGCGCCCGGCGCACGTCGGCCAGCGAGACGGTGGCGGAGTCGTCCAGGTCGGCCAGGCCGGCCTCGATCCACTGCCGCATCAACGTGGTCACGCCGATGCCGCGCGCGTCGGCGGCGGCGCGGACCCGCTCGTACGTCTCCAGCGGAAGCCGGACCGACCGGCTGACCATCGGCACGTCGGTGTCGGGGGTGGGCAGCTGCGCCGGTGACGTGTCGTCGATCAGCTCGGCGAACGCGTCGCCTCCGGCGTGGAACCGCTTGGTCGCCTCGTCACGATGCATCGTGACCGCCTCCTCGTCGGCGTGATCTCCGCACCGCCTCGTCGTAGCGCTTGGCCTCGACGTCGCTCAGCTCGCGGGCGGAGAGGATGTCCCAGTCGTTGTCGGTGCCGTCGGCCTCGGCCAGCAGCACGGCGAGCCGCCGTCCCCGGTGGTCGGTGGCGTAGACCACCATCACGTCGTCACCGAGGTGCCGGATGACCCGGCGGTTGCTGTGCAGGGCCTCCCAGACTTCCCCGGGTGTGACGTCGTAGACCCGCAGGTTCGCCAGCGCCTCGTCGGTGAAGCTGAACCGGTTGGCCACGGGCGAAGCGTACCACGCACGTAACACGCGTCCGGCTGTCACGAATTTCGCCGATCATCCGTCCGGAGTGACAGGATGGGCCCTATCCCCTCGTAGGAGGTCCGTGGTGAAGCGTCAGGCGTACCAGCCGATACTGATCACCGACGCCCCGCGCAGCCAGGACGACCAGCTCAACAGCCGGCAGAAGCGATACGTGCTGATGATGGCCATCCGGGTCGCGTGTCTGGTGGCGGGCGCGATCCTGGTCGGCGCGAAGGCCCCACTGCTCTGGCTCTGGCTGCCGCTGTGCGCGCTCGGCATGGTGCTCGTGCCCTGGCTCGCCGTGCTGCTCGCCAACGACCGGCCGCCCAAGGAGGAGCACCGGCTGGCGAACCGGTTCCAGAACCGGCGCCGCGAGGAGCCCGCCCCCACGGCCCTGACCGCCGAGGAGAACCCGCACAAGATCATCGACGCCGAGCCCTGACCGGCCCGGGCGGAGCACCGCCCGGACCGGCCACCGCCGTCAGGGCGCCGGGCGGGCGCCCACCGTCGTCACGGCGAGCGCGCCCAGGTCACCGGCGCGGGCCAGCGCGGCACGCGGGTCGGCCCCGGCCAGCCACGCGGTGAGCAGCCCGGCTGCGAACGCGTCGCCGGCGCCGGTCACGTCCACCACGTCCACCCCGGGCGCCGGCGCGAACTCCACCACACCGCCGCGCTCCACCCACACCGCGCCCGCCGCTCCGCGCTTGACCACCACCCGGTGCGCCACGGCTGTCAGCGCCCGCGCCTGCGCCGCCGGGTCCAGCCCGCCGGCCAGCACCGTCGCCTCGTCCGTGTTGACCAGCAGCAGGTCGACGTCGCGTACCCAGGTCAGGAACGCCCCGCCGACGCGCCGCAGCGGCGCCGCGGACGCCGCGTCGACGCTGACGGTCAGCCCGCGCTCGCGGGCGGTGGCCAGCGCGCGCAGGCCGGCGCCGCGCGACCCGACGTCCAACAGGGTGTACGCGGACAGGTGCAGATGCCCGGCGTCGGGCGCGGCGGCCAGCGCCGCGTCCACGTGCCCGGCGGTCAGCCGCAGGTTCGCGCCCCGCTGGCTGATCATCGTGCGCTCCCCGTCGTGGGCGAGCACGATGACGGTGCCGGTCGGGTAGCCCTCGTGCCGCTCCACCGCGCAGTCCACACCGATCCGGGTCAGCTCGGCCACCCGCTCCCGGCCGGTCTCGTCGTCGCCGACGGCGGCGACCAGCGTCACCGCGGCGCCCTGCCCGGCGAGCCAGGCCGCGGTGTTCGCCGCCTGCCCGCCGCCGCTGAACCGGATCCCGGCCGCGGTGTCCGAGCCGGTGGCGAGCGGCCCGGACAGCACCGCGAGCACGTCGGTGATCACGTCGCCGACGACGACTATTCGCGGCGTGGCGCTCATGGGGCGCGGCGGGTCGCCGCGGCGACCGCGATCCGGGCCGCGAGGTCGGCGTTACGCAGGATGATCCGGACGTTCACCGCCAGGCTCGCGCCCTCGGTCGCCGAATGGAAGTGCGACAGCAGGAACGGGGTGACCGCCTTGCCGGTGATCCCCTCGCGGGCCAGCGCGGCCAGCCCTTCGGCGAGCGTGCGGTCGTGCAGCGCCGGGTCGAGCTGCTCGTCGGCGGGCAGCGGGTTGGCCACCACCAGGCCACCGTGGTGCACGCCGTGCGCCGCGCGGGCGGCCGCCACGTCCGCCACCTGCTCCGGCGACTCGACCGACCAGTCCAGGTCGAAGCCCGAGTCGGTCAGGTAGAAGCCGGGGAAGCGGCGGGTGCGGTAGCCGACCACGCCCACCCCGAGCGTCTCCAGCCGCTCCAGCGTGGCGCCCACGTCGAGGATCGACTTCACCCCGGCGCAGACCACGGCGATCGGCGTCCGGGCCAGCGTGACCAGGTCGGCCGACTCGTCGAACGTCTGCGCCGCCTCCCGGTGCACGCCGCCGAGCCCACCGGTGGCGAACACGCCGATCCCGGCCGCCGCCGCGACAGCGCTCGTGGCCGCCACGGTGGTGGCGCCGTCAGCGCAGGTCGCCGCCGCCGGGGCCAGATCACGGACCGAGAGCTTGCTCACGCCGTCGACGGTGGCGAGCCGGGTGAGCTGGGCGTCGTCCAGCCCCACCCGCAGCTCGCCGGCGACCATGCCGATGGTGGCCGGCACCGCCCCCGCGTCCCGTACCGCCTGCTCGATCTCGCGCGCCACCCGCAGGTTGTCCGGGCGGGGCAGCCCGTGCGAGACGATCGTGCTCTCCAACGCCACGACCGGGCGGCCGTCCCGCAGGGCGTCGGCCACCTCACTACCGAGACTGATGTGAAAGTTGGTCACGTCGGTTACCGTACGGGCCGCTTCCGGCCGGGGCCCAGGTGGACCGGGGCGGACCGACCTGCAAAACTGGAACGCCGGAGGTGTAGTCGTGAGCACAGAGGTTCTCGAGCGTCCCGAGCTGAAGGACGCGGACACTGGTCCGGAGATGTTCCACTACGTCCGCAAGGAGAAGATCGCCGAGAGTGCCGTCATGGGCACCTACGTGGTCGCACTCTGCGGCGAGACGTTCCCGGTCACCAAGGCGGCCAAGCCGGGTTCGCCCGTCTGCCCGAAGTGCAAGGAGATCTACGACTCGTACTCCGAGTGACAGCGGGCGGCTCCGCGGCCCCTGGACGTAACCTGCGGCGGTGACCACCTCCACCGCCCTGCTTCTCGCCGACCTGACCGGCGTGGCGGTCTTCGCCGCCTCCGGCGCCTCCGCGGCGGTGGCGAAACGGCTCGACCTGTTCGGCGTGGTCTTCGTCGGCGTGGTCGCCGCGCTCGGCGGCGGCATCTTCCGCGACCTGGCCATCGACGAGGTGCCCCCACTGGCGTTCGCCGACTGGCGCTACGCCGCCACCGCGGCGGTCGTCGCCACGGCCGTGTTCTGGCTGCACCCCCAGCTCGCCCGGCTGCGCACCACGGTGCTGGTGCTCGACGCCGCCGGCCTCGGCCTGTTCACCGTCACCGGCACGCTCAAGGCCCTCGACGCCGCCGTGCCGGCGGTCGGCGCCTGCATGATCGGCATGCTCACCGCCATCGGCGGCGGTCTCGGCCGGGACCTGCTCACCGGCGAGATCCCGGTGGTGCTGCGCCGCGAGATCTACGCCCTCGCGGCGCTCGCTGGAGCGATCACTGTGGCGCTGCTGTCGGCGTGCGGACAGGCCACCGCCGTGCCGCTGACCGGCGCCGTGCTGCTCGTGTTCGGGCTGCGCCTGATCGCGCTGCGCCGGCGCTGGTCCGCCCCGGTGGCGACGATGCGGCCGCCACGCACCGGCACCCGGGGACCACTGACCTGACCCGCCCTGCGCCGGGACGGGCGGATGTGACAGGCGTGGCGTCGAGTGGGGCGTACGGCCCGCGCTGGTTATGCTGAACCGGCCTTCGCGGCACCGGATGCGCGAGGGCGTTTTCATGGGCGGCGGCTCCCGTGGCCCCGGTCGGGCCCGCCGCCGTCCGCGGCGGAGAGGAGCTACGCGTGCCACCGCGGATGCCGACGCTCGACACGTTCCCGCCCCTGCGCGCCTGGCAACGCAAGGCGCTCGTCGAATACCTGCGCCGCCGGACCGAGGACTTCACCGCGGTCGCCACGCCCGGCGCCGGCAAGACCACGTTCGCGCTGCGCATCGCCGCCGAGCTGCTCGCCGACGGCACCGTCGAGGCGGTGACCGTGGTCGCGCCGACCGAGCACCTGAAGACCCAGTGGGCACAGGCCGCCGCCCGGGTCGGCATCCAGCTCGACGCCGCGTTCCGCAACGCCGACCTGCACTCCGCCGCCGACTTCCACGGCGCGGTGGTCACCTACGCCCAGGTGGGCATGGCGCCGCAGGTGCACCGGCGGCGCACCATGACCCGGCGCACGCTCGTCATCCTGGACGAGATCCACCACGCCGGCGACTCGCGTACCTGGGGCGACGGCGTGAAGGCGGCCTTCGAGCCCGCGGTACGCCGGCTGATGCTCACCGGTACGCCGTTCCGCTCCGACGACAACCCGATCCCGTTCGTCAGCTACGAGCGCGGCGGCGACGGGCTGCTGCGCTCGCGCGCCGACTCGGTCTACGGCTACTCCGACGCGCTGCGCGAGGGCGTGGTCCGGCCGGTGCTGTTCCTGGCGTACTCGGGGGAGACCCGCTGGCGCACGAACGCCGGTGAGGAACTGGCCGCCCGCCTCGGCGAGCCGATGACGCAGGACCTGATCGCCCAGGCGTGGCGTACCGCGCTGGACCCGGCCGGCGACTGGATGCCGCAGGTGCTGCGCGCCGCCGACGCCCGGCTGAGCGTGCTGCGCGCCAACGGCATGCCTGATGCCGGCGGCCTGGTCATCGCCAGCGACCAGCAGGTGGCCCGCTCGTACGCGAAGCTGCTGGAGCAGGTGACCGGTGAGAAGGCCGCCGTGGTGCTCTCCGACGACCAGGGCGCGTCCGCGCGGATCGCGACGTTCGCCGCCTCCCAGCAGCGGTGGCTGGTCGCGGTGCGGATGGTGTCCGAGGGCGTCGACATCCCCCGGCTCGCCGTCGGCGTGTATGCGACGAGTGCCAGCACCCCGCTGTACTTCGCGCAGGCGATCGGCCGGTTCGTCCGGGCCCGCCGTTCCGGCGAGACCGCGTCGGTTTTCCTGCCCAGCGTGCCGCACCTGCTCGGGCTCGCCAGCGAGATGGAGGCCGAGCGGGACCACGTGCTCGGCAAGCCGAAGGACCGCGAGGGCTTCGACGACGACCTGCTGGAGCGCGCCCAGCGCGACGACGGCGCCAGCGGGGAGCTGGAGAAGCGTTTCGCGGCGCTCTCCGCGACCGCCGAGCTGGACCAGGTGATCTTCGACGGCGCCTCGTTCGGCACCGCCGCCCAGGCCGGCACGCCCGAGGAGGAGGAATACCTCGGTCTGCCCGGTCTGCTCACCGCCGACCAGGTCTCGCTGCTGCTGACGAAGCGGCAGGCCGAGCAGCTCGCCGCGCAGAAGCGCCGGGCCGCCCAGCGGACCGCTGAGCCGGCCGCTGCGGCCCCGGCGGCGGCGCCCCCACCGATGAGTGCCGCCCAGCGTCGGGTGGCGCTACGGCGGCAGCTGAACGCCCTGGTGGCCGCCCGCCACCACCACACCGGCCAGCCGCACGGGAAGATCCACGCCGAGCTGCGCCGGATCTGCGGCGGCCCGCCCAGCGCGCAGGCCACGATCGAGCAGCTCGAGGAGCGCATCGCCACCGTGCAGACCCTGTAAGGAAGGGCCCCCTGTTAACGCCTCCGGTAGAGCAGGGGCCCCTCCTTAACACCGGACGGCACCGCGCGGCATCAGGCGGCACCCGCACGAAAAACCGGCCGGAGGCTCCCCTTGCGGGTGCCTCCGGCCGGTCATGTCGGGTTGTGGACTTCTTGTCGGACCTCAGTTCGCCATCAGATCGGCGCCTCGCCAGCTGAACTCCGGGTCCGACGCGTAGCGCACGGTGATCTTGATCAGATCCTCCGCGTACTTGTTCGCGTGGTGCCCACAGAACACCAGCTCGCTCCCACCCGCCAGAGTGATCCGGAGCTTGCCGGCAGCATTGCAGCGGTCGCACCGTTCATCGGCGGCCGGGGGGCTCACCGTCTCGGGCGGCGGCGTGAGGGTCGGGGTCATCGCCTTCCTCCTCTGGTCGTCACCGATGAACACTCTCTTCGGTTGCTCACCTATCGTGCAACACCCATCTCGGGCCCTGCCTTCCCTGTGTGCCCGCGGGGGACCGAGGTCACACCTGGCGTGGAGGACAGTGTGCCGTGCACCAAGGGTGCCACGTCAACGATCACAAACAGGCAACCGAACGATCACCAAAGAGTGTTCTACGGTTGGTGATCAAACCGGCACGATTTGTTGACGTGCGCGGTCAGTCCAGGTAGTCGCGGAGCACCTGGGAACGCGAGGGGTGCCGCAACTTGGACATGGTCTTGGATTCGATCTGCCGGATGCGTTCCCGGGTCACGCCGTACACCTGGCCGATCTCGTCCAGGGTGCGCGGCTGGCCGTCGGTGAGGCCGAAACGCAGGCGCACCACGCCCGCCTCACGCTCGGACAGCGTCTGCAGGACCTGCTGGAGCTGGTCCTGCAGCAGCGAGAACGACACCGCGTCGACGGCGACGACCGCCTCGGAGTCCTCGATGAAGTCGCCGAGCTGGCTGTCACCCTCGTCGCCGATGGTCTGGTCGAGCGAGATGGGCTCCCGGGCGTACTGCTGGATCTCCAGCACCTTCTCCGGTGTGATGTCCATCTCCTTGGCCAGCTCCTCCGGGGTGGGCTCGCGGCCCAGGTCCTGGAGCAGCTCGCGCTGGATACGGCCGAGCTTGTTGATCACCTCGACCATGTGCACCGGGATGCGGATGGTGCGGGCCTGGTCGGCCATGGCGCGGGTGATGGCCTGGCGGATCCACCAGGTGGCGTAGGTGGAGAACTTGTAGCCCTTGGTGTAGTCGAACTTCTCGACGGCGCGGATGAGGCCGAGGTTGCCTTCCTGGATGAGGTCGAGGAAGGCCATGCCGCGGCCGGTGTAGCGCTTGGCCAGCGAGACCACCAGGCGGAGGTTGGCCTCCAGCAGGTGGTTCTTGGCGCGCTCGCCGTCCCGGGAGATCCACATCAGGTCGCGCTGGAGGTCGCGGACCAGCTTCTCCTCGCCCTCGTCGGCGGCGCGCAGCCGCTCGGCGGCGTAGAGGCCGGCCTCGATCCGCTTGGCCAGCTCGACCTCCTGCTCGGCGTTGAGCAGCGGCACCTTGCCGATCTGCTTCAGGTACGCCCGCACGGAGTCGGCGGAGGCGGTCAGCTCGGCGTCCCGGCGCGCCTGCTTGAGCGCCTCGGACTCCTCGTCGTCCCACTCGAAGTCGTTGTCGGTGGCGGAGCTGGCCGCGTCGGCCTCGGCGGCCT
This sequence comes from Micromonospora sp. Mcm103, assembly GCF_024519755.1. NCBI lineage: Bacteria > Bacillati > Actinomycetota > Actinomycetes > Micromonosporales > Micromonosporaceae > Micromonospora > Micromonospora sp. Mcm103. Next base: position 94,697 of record NZ_JALJRJ010000008.1, on the reverse strand, counting down.
GGGTCAGCTCGGCCGGCTCCTCGACCACCACGTCCTCGATCTCGGCGGCCAGTTCCTCCGGGTCGATCTCACCGTCGGGGCCCTCGGCCTTGCCACCGGCCTTGGCCGGCTTGGCCGCGGCGGTCTTCGCCGCCACCGTGGCCTTGGTGGCGCGGGTCGCCTTGGTGGCCTTCGCCGGGGCCGCGGCCTTGGCCACGTCGGCGGTGGTGGCCTTGCGCGCGGTCGCCTTCCGGGGGGCCGGGGCGGGCGACTCGTCGGCGGCCGGAGCCTGCTTCGGGGCGGGCGCGGCGGCCTTCTTGGTGGTCTTGGCGGTGGTCGCGCGGGAGGCCGGGGTGGCGGACCGGGCGGCGGCGACGCGGCGGCGGGTGCTCGCCGAGCCGTCCACCACCACCGTCACGCCCGCCTCGGAGAGTGCGCGGAGGATCTTCTTGGCCTGGGCCGGGGTCACCTCAGCGGACTCGACGGTGCGCGCGAGCTGGGCCGACGTGAGCTGACCGCCGGCGCTCTGCGCGTGGGCGATCAGGGTGTCGGTGAGCGAGCGAACGTCGGCGCCGGTCTGGCGGGGATCTGTCACGAAGACCTTCCGGAGGCGAAAGAGCGAGCACGGCCGGGTCGTCCGGCGCAGCATGGGACGGCCGCGCCGGGCGAGTCGTTGAGGACCCCCGTGTCCCGGCCCGTCCGGTCGCTGGCGGTCCGTGGCGCGTGGGCAGGGTGAATTGTAACGCCGTCTGCCGCGATCATCCCGCGCCGCACGGCGGACCCGCGGTCCGGGACCGCAGATTCGGCGCAGATGTGGACTTTGTAAGGATGATACCCGCGCGCGAGACGGCCGGTCCCGATCGTGCGGGAAGGGGAGAAACATGATCACCTCGACGCCCACGGCGCGGGAGTTGCTCACGATCGCTGTCGACGTGGCCCGGGAGGCAGCCGCCACCGCGTACCGGATGCGGGTCGAGGGTGTCTCGGTGGCCGCGACCAAGAGCACGGTGACCGACGTGGTCACGGCCGCCGACCGGGCGGTGGAGCGGCAGGTGGTCGCCGCGCTGCGGCAGCGGCGGCCCGGCGACGCGGTGCTGGGCGAGGAGTACGGCGCGGGGGAGACCGGCCCGGCCGGCGACGACGGCGTGCGCTGGATCCTCGATCCGATCGACGGAACCGTGAACTACCTGTACGGGCTGCCCTACTGCGCCGTCTCGCTGGCCGCCGAGGTGGCCGGTGAGGTGGTCGCCGGGGTGGTCCGCAACGTCGTCACCGGCGAGGAGTGGACCGCGACGCTCGGCGGCGGCGCGTGGCGCGACGGGCAGCGGCTGCAGGGTTCCACCGCGACCGACCTCGGGCAGGCGCTCGTCGCCACCGGGTTCGGCTACGACGCCGGCCGCCGGGCGCACCAGGCGCGGGTGGTGACCGAGCTGATCCCGCACATCCGGGACATCCGCCGGATGGGCGCCGCCGCGCTCGATCTCTGCCTGGCCGCCGAGGGGCGGGTGGACGCGTACTACGAGAAGGGGCTGGCCGACTGGGACCTGGCCGCCGGCGGGCTGGTCGCCCGGGAGGCCGGGCTGCTGGTGACCGGCCTGACCGGCCGCCCGGCCGGACCGGACATGGTGCTCGCCGCGCCGCCGGCGCTGCACGGGCCGCTGCACGACCGGCTGGCCGACCTGGACGCCTCCGGCGGGCCGTGACCGGCGCCGGACACGCGACGGGGCGGCCTCCCCGGAGGGAGACCGCCCCGCGTCGCCGGGCCGCCGTCGGCTACTTCTCGATCGGCATCGGGCAGGTCTCGGGCGGCGCCTGCGGCGCGCCCAGGTCGCCGAGCGACTGGTTGACCTCGGTAGTGGTGGCGAGCTGCTGGAACTGGTTGCCCAGTACCACGTCGACCACGTCGTCCTTGCGGTTCGCGTCGAAAGCCTGGTTGGCCTCGTTGAGGAAGTACGCCCGCAGCAGGTGTGCCGAGCCCACGGCCTTGGGCCCGAACCGGAGCTCGGCCACGCCGTCGAACGCCTTCTTCTCGTTGCCGACCTTCTTGACCTGGAACTTGCGGTTGCGGAAGTCGTCCGCGACGCTGCCGGCCCGGCCGGCCTCGTCGGTGGCGTTGTAGACGTTGATCTTGACGTCCTTCTGCTCCCGCAGCCGCAGGTCGACCAGCGGCCAGCCGTCCGGGCAGGCGGCCGCCGTACCGGCTGTGCCCTGACTGTCCTTCAGCACGGCGACGACCACGACGACCAGGGCGACAGCCGCCAGCAGTCCGACGACAACGAGTGCTCGCACTCGCGCAAAACTCATCCTGGGCGCTCCCCGGACAGTGATTGGGTGGTGGCGGGCGACGCGGTCGGGCCGCGACCGGTCGGCCGTCCAGTACGCCGCTGAGGTTAACGCTTGTCCGGCTCAGGCGTGGAAACAGTCCGACATACCGGCGCGCCGGGCGGTGAACCGGTAGGACTACCCCTATCTTCGTGTCGCCTGAGTCACATTGGGAACAACTTCGGGCGCAGAGGCGTACATCTCTCCCGCAAGGGCGGTATACATGCCTCGCCCACAGGGGGGGTAAGGTTCCGCGCTCACCGGGGGCATTTCGCACCGGCGGGCCCGGCCCACCGCTCGTCGGGTCGGGTGCCCGACAGAGATGGTGGCCGGTCAGGGGAACCGAAACGGCGTCGTCCGGCGTTACAACCGGCAGCGACAATATCGATATTGGAGAGTGAAACCGATGGCCACCGACTACGACGCCCCGCGTCGCGACGAGGTCGACCTCGGCGAGGACAGCCTGGAAGAGCTCAAGGCCCGGCGGGTCGACTCACAGTCGGGCGCCGTGGACGTCGACGAGGCCGAGGTGGCCGAGAGCTTCGAGCTGCCCGGCGCCGATCTGGCCGACGAGGAGCTCACGGTCAAGGTCCTCCCGATGCAGCAGGACGAGTTCCGGTGCGCCCGCTGCTTCCTGGTCCACCACCGCAGCCAGCTGGCGGTCGAGCGCAACGGCGACCTGATCTGCCGCGAGTGCGTCTGATCCCGACCGGGGACACCAGCGGCGGCCTCCTCGACGGGGCCGCCGCTGTTCGAGCCGCCGCCGTGCGCGCGTGGCCGGGAGCTGCTTGACTCGTACGGGCGGCTGCCACGCCGCGCGGAGCAGGAGGGCGGACGGGTGAGCGAGCGCAGCGAACAAGCCGGCCCGGACACGCCCGGCCCGGAGGTACCCGGCCCGGACAGCCCGGACACCGTGGAGCTGGGCGCCACCGTCGCCGCCCTGACCGCCGACGACATCGCGCCCGCCCGCCGGCGGCAACTGCTCACCCGGCTGGTCGGGCAGGCCCGCGCCCGCGGGATCAGCGACCTGTTCAAGCCCCGTGCCGCGGTGCGCTGGATGACCGACACGGTCGCCGAGGTCGCACCGCACGTGCCGATCCGTGACCTCGCCACGCTGCGGCGGCACTTCCCCGGCCTGGACGACGAGGCGCTCGCCGACCGGCTGGTCCGCAACGCGTCCCGCGCCACCGCCGGGGTCGGCGCCGCGGGCGGCGGGGTCGCCGCCGTCGAGTGGGCGGTGACGCCCACCCTGCTCTCCGCACCCGTGCTGCTGGCCGCCGAGACGGTGGCCGTGGTGGCGATCGAGCTGAAGCTGATCGGCGAGCTGCACGAGGTCCACCGGGTGGCGCTGCCGGCCGGCGGCACCGGCCGTGCCGTGGCGCTCGTGCAGTCCTGGGCCACCCAGCGGGGGATCAACCCGATGATGCCCGGTGTCGGGGTCAGCGCGGTGCTCGGCACCGCCGCCCGCCGCGAACTACGCGACAGCCTGATGCGTCGCTTCGGGCGCAACCTCACCACGCTCGGGCCGTTCCTGACCGGCGCCGCCGTGGCCGGCTACCTCAACCGCCGGGCCACCCGCGCGCTCGGCGAGCAGCTGCGCAAGGACCTGCGGCGTACCGCGCGGGCCCTCCCGGACAAGCCGTCCTGACCGGCTGCGCCGAGCCTCGGCGGCAGCGCCGGGCCGGGCCGTCAGGCCGCGTCGCGGGCGGCCAGCAGGGCGGTCGCCAGCTGGACCGGATGCCGGGTGCTGACCACCCAGAACGGGGTCGGGTCGGCCGGGTCGTCCAGCACCACCTGCACCGCGCCGCCGATCCACGGCCGCTGCACCACGAAGGCCAGCGGGTCGGAGCCGACACCGAGCACCTCGCGCCGGCCGGCCGCGTCCAGCGGCACCACGTCCGCGACGTACCGCACCGGCAGGTGGGCGTCGTCCACCCGCAGCTCGCCGTCACGTACCTCGACCCGGATCCGGCCCAGCCACCACAGGCCGGCCACGGCGGCGGGGATCAGCAGGACGAACGGCAGCCACGCGCGTACCCCGGTCGCGCCCATCCACAGCTCGACCGCGAGCAGGACGGCCGCGGCCAGCCCGGCCGGCCAGGCCCACCAGGGCAGCCCGAGGCGCTCCGCGTACGGCGCGGCGGTGGCCGTCGGGGCGGCCGGAGATGACGACTGACGCACACAGACGAGGGTACGGCGCGCGGGCGGCCCGGCAACCGGCAGGATGGCAGGGGCACCCCGCAGGACCGGACGGAAGAGGATGACCGTGACAGACGTCGTACCCGTGCCCGTGCGGCTGCTCGACCCGGAGCTGCCACTGCCGGCGTACGCCCATCCCGGCGACGCCGGGGCGGACCTGGTGGCCGCCGCGGACGTCGAGCTGCCCCCCGGCGGCCGGGCCCTGGTCCCCACCGGCGTGGCGGTGGCGCTGCCGGACGGCTACGTCGGGCTGGTGCACCCCAGATCCGGACTCGCGGCCAGACTCGGCGTGACGGTGCTCAACGCGCCCGGTACGGTCGACGCCGGCTACCGGGGTGAGATCCTGGTCAACCTGATCAACCACGACCGGGACACACCGGCCAGGATCAGCCGGGGTGACCGCATCGCGCAGCTCGTGGTCCAGCGGGTCGCCCGGGCCGAGTTCCGGCCGGTGGCCGAGCTGCCCGGGTCCCGGCGTGGCACCGGCGGGCACGGATCCACCGGCGGGCACGCCGGGCTGGTCCCGGCGCCGTCCGGCGGGCAGAGCGAAGAGGTGGCAGGGTGAGTGTGAACAGCGGAGGGTGGGCGCAGTGATCTTCTCCCGGAAGCGGGCCGACGAGGCGCGTGACAATGGGGTCCTCGACGCCGAGGAGACCCCGTCGGCGCCGGACCGCGGCCCGTACGACGTCAGCGAGGCGCCGGACGCGCCTCGCCTCGACCTGGGCAGCCTGCAGATCCCGGCGGTGCCGGACGTCGAGGTGCGGGTCCAGGCCGACCCGCAGGGCGTGATCCAGCAGGTCGTGCTCGTGCACGGGCAGAACGCGCTCCAGCTCGGCGTTTTCGCCGCGCCCCGGTCCGAGGGCATCTGGGACGAGGTGCGCGAGGAGATCCGCCAGTCGCTCGTGAACGACGGCGCGACCGCCCGGGAGGTCGAGGGCGAGCACGGGCCCGAGCTGCGCGCCCGCGTGGTTACCCCGGACGGGCCGACCGACCTGCGGTTCGTCGGCATCGACGGCCCGCGCTGGATGGTGCGCGGCGTCTTCCAGGGCGCGGCCGCCACCGACCCGGCCGCCGCCGGCCCGCTCGCGGCCTGCCTGGACGGCCTGGTCGTCGACCGCGGCCAGGAGGCCAAGCCGGTGCGCGAGCCGCTGCCGCTGCGGCTGCCCCGCGAGGTCGCCGAGCAGCAGGCCGCCGACCAGCAGGAGGTCTGAGCCACACGTGCCCGGGCCCGGCGCCGATCGGCGCCGGGCCCGCGCCGTGTCCGGTTCGCCGGCGGCGCTACGCGCGACACGCCGCTCCCGCCGGCGGGCCACACCGGCGTACGCTGGCGGGACGGTTCCGCCGCCCGCGGGGCCCCGCTGTGGAGAGGGTGACGCGGAGGTCATGACGACCGACGAGAGCCGGGGGTCGCTGCGGCGGCTCCTGCACCGGCTCACCGCGAGCGAGGCCGAGATCGAGGCGCAGGAGCTGCGCCGGGAGAGCGCCGAGTCCGGCGGCACGCCCGCCCACCAGTGCAACAGGGGTCAGGTGGTGTCGGTGGCCGGAAGGCTGCGTACCGTCGTCTACACGCCCCGCACGAACCTGCCCACGCTGGAGGCCGACCTCTACGACGGCAACGACGTGGTGACGCTGGTCTGGCTGGGCCGCCGGCACATCGCCGGGATCGAGCCGGGCCGGCACCTGACCGCGCGCGGCCGGGTGGCGGTGCGTGACGACCGCAAGGTGATCTACAACCCGTACTACGAGCTGGAGTCGCCGAAGTGACGACCGGACAGCAGCACACCCCGTCGGGCCTCGGCCCGCAGGACGAGGAGCGGCTGCCCAGCCTCGCCGAGCAGATGGCCGACCAGCTCGGCGGATGGCGCGGGCTGGTCGAGTCGAGCATCCCGGTGGTGGTCTTCGTGATCGCCAACGTGATCGGCGAGCTGCGCCCCGCCGTGTACGCCTCGGTGGCGGTGGCGCTGCTGATCGCCGGGCTGCGGCTGGCCCAGCGCAAGCCGGTGCGGCACGCCGTCAACGGGCTGTTCGGCGTCGGCATCGGCGCGCTGCTGGCGCTGCGCACCGGCGATGAGCGCGACTTCTACCTGCCGGGCATCCTCTACGGCATCGGGTACGGCCTGGCGCTGCTGCTGTCGGCCGCGATCCGGCAGCCGCTGGTCGGCTGGATCTGGTCGGTGCTGGTCGCCAAGGGCCGCTCCGAGTGGCGCGACGACCCCAAGCTGGTCCGCACCTTCACCCAGCTCACCGTGCTCTGGGGCGTGGTGTGGCTGGCCAAGGTCGGCGTACAGGCCGGGCTCTACCTGGCCCACCAGGACACCGCGCTCGGCGTGGCCCGGCTCGCCCTGGGCTACCCGCCGTACGCGCTGCTGCTGCTGATCACGGTGTGGGTGGTGCGCCGGGTCACCCGGGAGACCGCACCCACCCCGCTACCCGGCTCCTGACCCCGCCTCAGGCGCGGTCGCGGTGCCGGTCCGCGCTGGCCGGGCCGAGGATCACCGCGCGCACGTCGTCCTCCACCGCCGCGGTGCAGACGAACACCAGCTCGTCGCCGGCCTCGATCGGGTCGTCCGGGGTGGGCACCAGCACCCGCTTGCCGCGCACGATCGCCACCAGCGCCGCGTCCCGGGGGATCGGCACCGCGTGGATCGGCTGCCCCACGTAGGGCGCTGTCGGCGGCAGCGTGATCTCGACCAGGTTCGCCTCGCCCTGACGGAACGTCATCAGCCGGACCAGGTCGCCGACGGTGACCGCCTCCTCGACCAGCGCCGCCATCACCCGCGGCTTGCTCACCGCGACGTCCACGCCCCACTGCTCGGTGAACAGCCACTCGTTCTCCGCCCGGTTGACCCGGGCGACCACGCGGGGCACCGCGAACTCGGTCTTGGCCAGCAGCGACACCACCAGGTTGACCTTGTCGTCGCCGGTGGCGGCCACGACCACGTCGCACCCGGCCACGTCGGCCTCCTCCAGGCTGGCCAGCTCGCACGCGTCGGCGAGCACCCAGTCGGCGGCCGGCACCCGGTCGGGCCGCAGCATCTTCGGCTGCCGCTCGATCAGCATCACCTGGTGGCCGTTGTCGATCAGCTCCTGGGCGATCGAGCGGCCCACGTTGCCGGCGCCGGCGATGGCGATCCGCATGGCTCAGTGCCCCCCTTCCGGCGGCGCCGCCGCCACCGACGTGACCGGGCCGTTGATGTCGTCGGTCACCAGCATGTAGACCTGATCGCCCTCCTGGATCACCGTGGAGGCGGTGGGCAGGGTGCCGATCCCGAACCGGTTCAGGTAGGCCACCCGGGCACCGACGGCCTGCTCCAGCTGCCGCAGCGGCCGGCCGATCCATTCCTTGTGCACCGGCACCTCGATGATCGAGACGGTGCTCGTCGGGTCGCGGAAGATCTCCACGTTGCCCTCGGGGACCAGGTGGCGCAGCATCCGGTCGGCGGTCCACCGGACGGTCGCCACGGTCGGGATGCCGAGCCGCTCGTAGACCTGGGCGCGGCGCTGGTCGTAGATGCGGGCCGCGACCCGGGACACGCCGAACGTCTCCCGCGCCAGCCGAGCCGAGATGATGTTGGAGTTGTCGCCGCTGGACACCGCCGCGAACGCGTCGGCCCGCTCGATGCCGGCCTGGCGCAGCACCTCGCCGTCGAAGCCCGCACCGGTGACCGTGATGCCGGCGAAGTCCGGCCCGAGACGGCGGAACGCGTCCGCGTCCTGGTCGATCACCGCCACCGAGTGCCCACGCGACTCCAGGCTGTGGGCCAGGGTCGATCCGACCCGGCCGCAGCCCATGATCACCACATGCACGGTGTCCGCTCCTCCCACGGCGCCGCCCGCCGACCCGTCGCCTGCGAGCCTGCCACGTCCCCCCACGGGACGGGGGACCGAACCGTACCGCGCGGCCGCACGCGGGGGAGATCGACCACCCCCGCGCCCCGGACCCGGTGGTCGTACGCTTGGCGGTTGTGGCCCGACCCACCTCGCTGCTGAAGCGACTCCTCCTCGGTCGACCGTTCCGGTCCGACCGCCTCCAGCACACCCTGCTGCCGAAGCGCATCGCGCTGCCGGTCTTCGCCTCGGATGCGCTCTCCAGCGTGGCGTACGCCCCGGACGAGATCCTCCTGACGCTGTCCATCGCCGGTGCCTCGGCGTTCTTCTTCTCGCCGTGGGTGGCGCTCGCGGTCGTCGTGGTCATGCTGACCGTGGTGGCGAGCTACCGGCAGAACGTGCACGCCTACCCCTCCGGCGGCGGCGACTACGAGGTGGCGACGGTCAACCTCGGTCCCAAGGCCGGCCTGGCGGTGGCGAGCGCGCTGCTCGTCGACTACGTGCTCACGGTCGCCGTCTCGGTCTCCTCCGGCGTGGCGAACCTCGGCTCGGTGGTGCCGTTCGTGGCGACCCACAAGGTGCTCATCGCGGTCAGCGCGGTGGTGCTGCTCACCGCGATCAACCTGCGCGGCCTGCGCGAGTCCGGCACCGCCTTCGCCATCCCCACGTACGGCTTCGTGATCGTGATCGGCGGCATGCTGCTGACCGGGCTGGTCCGCATCTTCGTGCTCGGCGACGACCTGCGCGCGCCGAGCGCCGGCCTGGAGATCCAGGCCGAGCACAGCGTCACCGGGTTCGCGCTGGTGTTCCTGCTGCTGCGCACGTTCTCCTCCGGCTGCGCCGCGCTCACCGGCGTGGAGGCGATCTCCAACGGCGTACCGGCGTTCAAGAGCCCGAAGTCGAAGAACGCGGCGACCACGCTGCTGCTGCTCGGCGGCATCGCGGTGGCGATGCTGGTCGGCATCATCTGGCTGGCCCGCCTCACCGGCCTGCAGTTCGTCGAGGACCCGGGCAGGCAGATCGTCTCCGGCCCGGACGGGTACGTGCAGAAGACGGTCACCACCCAGCTCGGCGAGACCGTGTTCGGCGGCGGCTCGGTGCTGCTCTACGTGGTCGCCGGGATGACCGCGCTGATCCTGTTCCTGGCCGCCAACACCGCCTTCAACGGCTTCCCGGTGCTCGGCTCGATCCTCGCGCAGGACCGCTACCTGCCCCGCCAGCTGCACACCCGGGGCGACCGGCTGGCGTTCTCCAACGGCATCCTCTTCCTGGCCGTCTTCGCGATCGTGCTGATCGTCGGTTTCCAGGCCGAGGTGACGAAGCTCATCCAGCTCTACATCGTCGGGGTGTTCGTCTCGTTCACGCTCTCCCAGGCCGGCATGATCCGGCACTGGAACCGGCACCTGCGCCGCGAGCGCGACCCGGAGGCGCGCCGGCGGATGATCCGCTCCCGGGCGATCAACACGTTCGGCATGGTCATGACCGGCGTCGTGCTGATCATCGTGCTGGCCACGAAGTTCCTGCTCGGGGCGTGGATCGCGATCGTCGCGATGGCCGTGATGTACGTGGTGATGCTCGGCATCCGCCGCCACTACGACCGGATCGCCGAGGAACTGGAACCGACCGAGCAGCGCGGCGTCCTGCCCGCCCGCAACCACGCCATCGTGCTGGTCAGCAAGCTGCACAAGCCGACGCTGCGGGCCGTCGCGTACGCCCGGGCCACCCGGCCGGACACGCTCACCGCCGTCACCGTGAACGTGGACGAGCAGGACACCCGCGATCTCCAGGCCGACTGGGAGCGCCGCGAGCTGCCGGTGCCGCTCACCGTGATCGACTCCCCGTACCGGGAGATCACCCGCCCGATCCTCAACTTCGTCGCGTCGGTGCGCCGGGAGTCGCCGCGCGACGTGGTCACCGTCTTCATCCCCGAGTACGTGGTGGGCCGCTGGTGGGAGAACCTTCTGCACAACCAGAGCGCGCTGCGGCTCAAGGGGCGGCTGCTGTTCGAGCCGGGCGTGATGGTGACCAGCGTGCCGTGGCAGCTCGCGTCCACCGCCAGCAAGAACCTGGACCGGCTGGACGCCACGCTGAGCCGGGGACCGGCGCGTGGCCCCCGGGTGGCGCCGCAGAGCACGCTGCCGCCGCCGGTGGCGTCCACGCCGTCCGCGCCCTCTGCCGAACGGGAGGAGCGGTCGTGAGCGCCGACGAGCGTCCCGTTCCTGTGCCGGCGGCGCAGCGGCCCGGGCTGGAGGAGGCCGAGCGGGTCGAGCTGACAGTCGACGCGGTCGCGCCGGGCGGGCACTGCGTGGCCCGCGTCGGCGGCCAGGTGGTCTTCGTCCGGCACGCGCTGCCCGGCGAGCGGGTGATCGCCGAGGTGACCGAGCTGCACCGGGGCTTCGCCCGCGCCGACGCGGTGGAGATCCTGGACGCCTCGCCGGACCGGGTCACCCCGCCGTGCCCGTACGCCCGGCCGGGCCGGTGCGGCGGCTGCGACCTCCAGCACGTCGCCCCGGCCGCCCAGCTCGACTGGAAGCTCTCCGTGGTGCGCGAGCAGCTCACCCGGCTGGGCGGCCTCACCGCGGAGCAGATCGACGCGCTCGGCGTCCACGTCGAGGCGCTGCCCGGCGGGCCGCTGGGCTGGCGCTCCCGGGTCCGCTACGCGGTCGACGCGGCCGGGCGGGCCGGGCTGCTCAAGCACCGCTCGCACGAGGTCGTGCCGATCGACAGGTGCCTGATCGCGCACCCGGCGATCCAGGACCTGCCGGTGCTCCCGCCCACCGGTGCCCGCTGGCCCGACGCCGACGCGGTGGAGACGGTCGCCAGCACCGGCGGGGACGTCGCCGTGGTCGCGTACACCGATGGGGTTCCGACGGCGGTGAGCGGGCCGGAGCGGGTCCGGGAGACGGCGGCCGGGCGGTCCTTCACGCTGCCCGCCTCCGGGTTCTGGCAGGTGCACCCGGCCGCGGCGGACGCGCTGACCGGCGCGGTCCTCGACCTGCTCGACCCGCAGCCGGGCGAGACGGCCTGGGACCTGTACGGCGGGGCCGGCCTGTTCGCCGCCGCGCTCGCCGAACGGGTCGACGGGGCCCGGGTGACGCTCGTCGAGTCGGCGCCGGACGGGGTGGCCGCGGCCCGGCAGAACCTGGCCGACCTGCGCGCCGTCGAGGTGGTCGCCGCGCGGGTGGAGGCGGCGCTGTCCCGGCGCCGGATCACCGGACCGGTCGACCTGGTGGTGCTCGACCCGCCGCGCTCCGGCGCGGGCGCGCCGGTGGTGCGTGCGGTGGCGGGCGCCGGGCCGCGCGCTGTCGCCTACGTGGCCTGCGACCCGGCCGCGTTCGCCCGGGACGTGCGCACGTTCACCGAGGCGGGCTGGCGGCTGGCCGCGCTGCGCGGCTTCGACCTGTTCCCGATGACCCAGCACGTGGAGCTGGTGGGCCTGTTCCTGCCTGGCTAGCCTGACCCGATGAAGATCGTCGGGCTGATGTCGGGCACGTCCTACGACGGGGTGGACGTGGTGGCCGCCGAGTTCACCGCCGACGGCGACACGCTGCGGCTGCGGCCGCTCGGGCACCGGGAACTGGCGTACCCGGACGACCTGCGGGCCGAGATCGGCGCGCTGCTGCCCCCGGCGGCCACCACGATCGAGGCGGTCTGCCGGCTGGACAACCGGCTCGGCGAGGTGTTCGCCGAGGCGGCCGCGGCCGGCGTCGAGCTGGCCGGGGGCACCGCCGACGCGGTCGTGTCGCCCGGGCAGACGGTCTTCCACTGGGTCGAGGACGGCCGGGTGCGCGGCACCCTCCAGCTCGGCGCGCCGGCCCGGGTGGCCGCCCGGGTGGGCGTACCGGTGCTGCACGACCTGCGCTCGGCGGACGTCGCCGCCGGCGGCCAGGGTGCGCCGCTGGTCCCGGCGTTCGACGCGCTGCTGCTCGACCCGGCCGCTGGTGCTGCACCCCGCGCCGCGTTGAACCTCGGCGGGATCGCGAACCTCACCGTGGTCGCGCCCGGCACGCCGGTCCTCGGGTACGACGTGGGCCCGGCCAACGCGCTGCTGGACGCCGCCGCCCGGCGGTTCCTGGACCGGCCCTGCGACGTCGACGGGGCCCGCGCCGCGGCCGGGCGGGTGCACGAGGCGCTGCTGGCCCGGCTGCTCGCCGAGCCGTACTACGCCGCGCCGCCGCCCAAGTCGACGGGTAAGGAGCTGTTCCACGGCGGCTACCTGGACGCCGCGCTGAGCGGGCTGGGCGAGCCGGTGGCCGCCGACGACGTGCTGGCCACGCTCACCGAGCTGACCGCCCGCACGGTGGCCGACGCCTGCGACCGGCACCGGGTCACCGAGGTGGTGGCCGCCGGCGGGGGAGTGCGCAATCCCACACTCCGGGCGCGGCTGGCCGCGCTGGGCGCGGGACGCTGGCGGCTGCGCACCACCGACGAGCTGGGCGTACCGGCCCAGGCCAAGGAGGCGTACGCGTTCGCGCTGCTCGGCTGGCTGTCCCGGCACGGGCTGCCAGGCGCGGTGCCCTCGGTGACCGGGGCGTCCCGGGCCGCCGTGCTCGGCTCCTGGACGCCGGCGGGCCCGTCCGCCACAGCACCCCGCCCACCCGCGCCCCGGCGGCTGGTGGTCGACGCCTGACCTGGGTCGATGCACGGCCGGGCTGCGGACTGTTCCGCGGCCGATAGACTCTCCGGTCATGAGTGTTGAAGAGGGCACGGCCCACCACGGTCGGCTGCTGGGCACCGTCCGCGGCCCGCAGGACGTGAAGCGGATGACCGCCGAGCAGCTGGACATCCTCGCCGCCGAGATCCGTGACTTCCTGATCGCCAAGGTCTCCCGCACCGGCGGCCACGTCGGCCCCAACCTCGGTGTGGTCGAGCTGACCCTGGCGATGCACCGGGTCTTCGACTCCCCGCGTGACCGGCTCCTCTTCGACACCGGTCACCAGGCGTACGTGCACAAGATCCTCACCGGCCGGCAGGAGGGCTTCGACAAGCTCCGCCAGCGGGGTGGCCTCTCCGGCTACCCCAGCCAGGCGGAGAGCGAGCACGACCTGATCGAGAACTCGCACGCCTCCACCGCCCTGTCGTACGCCGACGGCCTCGCGAAGGCGTACGCGCTGCGCGGCGAGAAGCGCTCAGTGGTCGCCGTGGTGGGCGACGGCGCGCTCACCGGCGGCATGTGCTGGGAGGCGCTGAACAACATCGCCACCGCCGGCAACCCGCTGGTGATCGTCGTCAACGACAACGGCCGGTCCTACTCGCCGACCATCGGCGGCCTCGCCGACCACCTGTCGTCGCTGCGGCTCAACCCCGGCTACGAGAAGGTGCTCGACACGGTCAAGGACGCGCTGGGCAACACCCCGTTCGTCGGCAAGCCGATGTACGAGGTGCTGCACGCGGTCAAGAAGGGCATCAAGGACGCGGTCGCCCCGCAGGCCATGTTCGAGGACCTCGGCATCAAGTACGTCGGCCCGGTCGACGGCCACGACGTACCGGCCGTCGAGGCGGCACTGCGCGCCGCGAAGAACTTCGGCGGCCCGGTGATCGTGCACGCGGTCACCCGCAAGGGCTACGGCTACCGTCCCGCCGAGGACGACGAGGCCGACTGCCTGCACGGCCCCGGCGCGTTCGACGCCGAGACCGGCAAGCTGCTCGCCGTGCCGTCGGTGAAGTGGACGAACGTCTTCGCCGACGAGCTGGTCGCGATCGCCGACGAGCGCCCCGACGTGGTCGGCATCACCGCCGCCATGGCCGAGCCCACCGGCATCGCCACGCTCGCCCGCAAGTACCCGGAGCGGGTGTACGACGTGGGCATCGCCGAGCAGCACGCCGCCACCTCCGCCGCCGGCCTCGCCATGGGCGGGCTGCACCCGGTCGTCGCGGTCTACGCCACGTTCCTCAACCGCGCGTTCGACCAGGTCCTGCTGGACGTGGCCATGCACAAGCTGCCCGTCACGTTCGTGCTGGACCGGGCCGGCATCACCGGTCCGGACGGGCCCAGCCACTACGGCATCTGGGACATGTCGGTCTTCGGTGTGGTGCCCGGCCTGCGGATCGCCGCGCCCCGCGACTCGGCCACGCTGCGCGAGGAGCTGCGCGAGGCGGTCGCCGTCGACGACGGCCCGACCATCCTGCGCTTCCCGACCGGCACCGTCGCCGCCGACCTGCCGGCCGTACGCCGGGTCGGCCCGGTCGACGTGCTGGCCGAGTCGGCGCGTACCGACGTGCTGCTGGTAGCGGTCGGCTCGTTCGCCGGCCTCGGCGTCGAGGTCGCCGCCCGGGTCGCCGAGCAGGGATACGGCGTCACTGTGGTCGACCCGCGCTGGGTGCGCCCGGTGCCGGCCGAGCTGGTCGAGCTGGCATCCGCGCACCGGCTCGTGGTCACCGTGGAGGACGGCGTACGCATCGGCGGCGTCGGCTCGGCGCTGGCCCAGGCGATGCGCGACGCGGATGTCCGCGTACCGGTCAAGGACATGGGCGTACCGGCCGACTGGCACCCGCACGGCAGCCGCGCGCAGATCCTGGCCGACCTGCGGCTGACCGCGCAGGACGTGGCGCGCGACGTCACCGGCTGGATCTCCGGCCTGGACGCCGCCCCGGTGGACCCGGCCACGAACGGAGCCCGAGCCCAGAGCTGAGCCTGCCTCCGCCCAGCCCGCCTCGTCGATCTTGCACTTGCGGCCCTCCTGATGTCGGCTTCGCCCGATCAGGGAGGGCCGCAATCGCAAGATCGCGGGGCCTGGCGTGGAAGGAGGGCCTCGTGGAGATACGCGAGGCGGGGGCCGGGGGATCTCTCGGCGATCGTCGGGCTGCACAGCCGGGCGCGGGTCGCCTACTACGGGGCCGGCGGGCTGCCGGTCGGGGAGATCCTCACCCCGGAGCCGGCCCGGGAACAGCGGGAGGGCTGGGCGGCGGCGATCACCTCGGCGCACAAGCAGGTGCGAGTCGCCATCGTGGACGGTGCAGTGGCCGGCGTGCTGGCCATGGGACCGCCGCCCTCGTCCGGCCTGGATCCACGCACGACGGCGCAGCTCTACCAGATCCACGTCGACCCGGAGATGTGGGGACGAGGCGTGGGGAGTGCGCTGCACGCGCTGTTCGTACGGCACCTGGCGGACGAGGGGCTGGTGCTGGGCGTGCTGGAGGTGTGGAAGCGCAACACCCGGGCTCGCGCGTTCTACACCCGCCACGGTTGGCGCCCCGACGGCACCTCCGCCCCGGCCCAGCCCAAACCCCCTACCTGGGCATGCGGCTGACCCGCCTTTAGCCCACCCAGCCCTCAGCCCGCCCCGACCTCGTCGATCTTGCACTTCCGGCCCCCAGATTGCCGGTTATGCCCTGTTCGGCGGGGCCCCAACTGCAAGATCGCCGAGCCGAGTCGAGCCAGCCCTGCCCCGCCTGGCTCCGTCCTGTTGACCAAGGAGTTTGGGTGCGTGGAGGGCCCTCCGGATGGCACAAACTCCTTGATCACCGAGCAGGGTGGCTGATCATGAGGTTGACGGTGTGGGGTGTCCGGTTTGTCGCCGTCAAGTTCATGATCGACGGGAGCGGGCCAACGCGCGAGGCGGGGCCGGGCCAACGCGCGGGGCGGGACGCGGGTCAGGGGGTGGGGAGGGAGCGGTACCACGTTTTCTCGGTGCCGGCCAGGCTGAACGTCTGCCTGGCGTCGGTGTGCTCGACCACCACCAGGCCGGGACGGTCCACCAGGCGCGTCGTGCCGGGCGGTGCGGAGAACGAGGCGTCCCGGGTACGCCAGGACAGCACCGCCAGCGGCCGGCCCGGCATCGGCAGGTGGTACGCCTGAAGCGTGGTGGACCGGTCGGCGGGGGAGACCACCGGGGTGCCGCCGTCGGCCGGCCGGTAGACCACCGCCGTCATGGTCGCGCCCGGCGTCTCCCAGCTGAGCTGCTCCAACTCGCCCGGCTCCCCGTCACCGAGGGCCACCGAACCGAGCGAACGCGTCGCGATCTTCGCCATCGGCCAGGACTCCGGCGCGGAGCGGGGCGCCTCCCGGTCGCCGATGCGGCGCGGCACACTGCCGAACGGGCCCCGCTCACCGGCGAGCACACAGGTGTCCAGCCCGGTCAGCGCGCGCTTGCCGGCGCCCGTCTCGTCGCGTACCAGGGGGTAGCGGGGCGCTTCGGTGGCCGTACCCAGGTCGAGGACGCGGTCCGCGGCCTTGCCGCGCGGCAGCGACGGTGTGGCCCGCAGCGTCGCGGTCAGTTCGACGGCCCGGCAGGCCGGTACGGCGACCGGGTCGCTGACGCCGTCGGTGCCGCCGAGCACCTTGCCGTCGGGCCCGGTCAGGCGTTCGACGCGGGCCGAGGTGAGGTAGCGGCGGCCGGACGGCTCCCGCACCGGCAGCACGTCGGAGTAGACCAGGTAGCCGGGGTCGGTGTACTCGGTGGCGTGGACGACCCGCCAGCGCTGCCCGTCCCGGTCGAGTTGCAGCAGCCAGGAGGCCGACTCGCCGGGCACGTCGGCGGCGACGAGCGCGAGCGCCGACCCGGCGACCTGACCGGAGAAGAGGATGCCGGACGTGGGCACGTGCACCCGGTCGTCCACCGGGGAGCGCCAGTCGCGTACCGCTGTCGTGATCGCGGCGGTAGCCTCGGCGTCGCGGGCCAGGCTGCCGCGCGGCGGCCACACCGCGAGGGTGCCGTCCAGGCTGTCGTAGCCGACCCGCAGGTCCGCCGGCCGCCGTTCGGCGACCGGTCCGCAACCGGCCGTGACCAGCAGCAGAGCTGCCAGCGCGATGCCCGTCGTAGCGCCTCGGCGGGCTGAAAGCACCCTGATCCCCTCGCCGGTCGTCGGTCGGAAGCCCACATGGTACGAGACGACCGGTCACCCGGCCGCGCCCGGCTCACCCTTTCGGCCGATCGGCCACTGCGGAACGTGACGGGCGATTCGGGTACCAATATCCGGCTCCGGTAGACTCCGCCGACTGTGACGCCTGCCGAGACCCGCGGCGCCTCGACGCCGGACGCCGCCGCCCCGACGGGCCACCGCGCCGTCACCCTGGACCCACCATCGGTCACCATCACCGCCGAGCCGGAGCCGGCGACCACCACGCCGCCCGAATCGCCGGCCGAGCCGGAGGCGCCGGCCACGCCGGGCGCACGGCGCGCGCGCCGGTGGCGGTGGACGCGCCGCCGGATCGACCTCACCGTGTACGGCGGATTCCTGCTCGCCGCGATCTGGGTCACCAGCGGCATCTGGGTCGACCCGGCCGGACGGGTCGCCGCGCTCTACAGCAGCGACCCGGCGCAGGTGCAGTTCTTCCTCGCCCACTCGGTGCGGGTGGTGCTGCACGGCGAGTTCCCGTTCTTCACCGAGCAGTTCAACTACCCCGACGGCGTCAACCTGATGGCGAACACCGCCATCCTGGCGCTCGGCATCCCGATGGTGCCGGTGACCCTCCTGTTCGGACCGGCGGTCTCGTTCGTCACGCTGGTCACGCTCGGTCTGGCCGGCACCGCCGCCGCCTGGTACCGGGTGCTGTCCCGGCACCTGATCCGGCACCGCCCGGCCGCCGCCGTGGCGGCCTGGTTCTGCGGCTTCTCACCGGCCATGCTGTCGCACGCCAACTGGCACCCGAACATCATCAGCCAGTTCCTGCTGCCGTTCATCGTGTGGCGGGTGCTGGTGCTGACCCGCTCGACCCGGCCGGTCCGCGACGGCGTGCTGCTGGCGCTGCTGGTCACCGCGCAGGCGTTCATCAACGAGGAGATCCTGCTCTTCACCGCGCTCGCGCTGGGCGTGTTCCTGATCGCCGTGGTGGTGCAGCAGCGGGAGCGGTGGAGCACCGCGTGGCGGCCGCTCGGCGCCGGGCTGGCGGTCTGCGCGGCGCTGGCCGGGGCGCTGCTGGCGTACCCGCTGTGGGTGCAGTTCGCCGGCCCGATGGCGTACCACGGGCTCAGCGACGCGGTGCGCGACTACGGCAACGACATCGCCGCGTTCTTCGCCCCCGGCTCGCCCACGTTCGGCGGCAACGAACGCGCCAACGTCAACCTCGCACCGAACTACTCGGAGGAGAACGCGTTCTTCGGCTGGAGCCTGTCGCTGCTCGTCGTGGGCATCGTGGTGTGGCTGCGGCGGGACGTGATCGTCCGCGCGCTCGCCGCCACCGGGCTGTTCTTCGCCGTGCTCTCCCTGGGCGAGCGGATCTCCTGGTGGGACCGGGAGATCGCCACCGGCCCGTGGGAGCTGCTGGTACGGCTGCCGCTGCTCGACGCCGTGGTCCCGACCCGCTTCGGCCTGATCACCGGCGTGACGGTGGCGATCCTGCTCGCGTACGCGGTCCGGCGCGCCTGGGCGCTGCGCGGCGTGGACCGGCGGACCGCCCGCAGGCTCACCGCCGCGGGCCTGGTCCTCGCGCTGCTGCCGATCGCGCCGATGCCGTTGCAGGTCACCACCCGGGAGCCGGTGCCGGAGTTCATCACCGCCGACCGGTGGCGCAAGTACGTCGGGCCGGACCAGACGCTCGTGTCCGTGCCGGTGCCCGCGATGGGCAACACCGACCCGATGCGCTGGGCGGCCAGCACCAACCTCGACTTCAAGATCCCCGGCGGCTACTTCCTCGCGCCGCGCAACGGCGTCACCGGCGATCCCGGACGCTTCGGCGGCCGCCCCAGCGGCATCGGCGAGATGCTGCGGGAGGTATCGTCCACCGGCCGCATGCCGAAGCTGGACGACCGCCAGCGGCGCCGCTACCTGGACGAGCTGCGGCACTGGAACGCGGCGGTGGTGGTGCTGCCGCGCGACGAGCAGAACGCCGAGCCGCTGCGCCGCACCGTGGAGCAGCTGGTCGGCCCCGGACGGCAGGAGCTGGACGTGTGGCTGTGGGACGTGCGGAAACTGACCAGCCGGTCCGCCTGACCGAACCGGCGGTCCCCGCCCCCGCGCCCCGCCGCCGCCGGCCCCGCCCGGTCGACGTGCTGGTGGTGACCGGCTACCTCGGCCTGGCCGTGCTGCTCACCACCGGCCAGTGGCGCCGGCCGGAACGGCTGTTCCACCAGGCCGGCGACCAGATGCTGTTCGAGTGGATGCTGGCCCGGGCCGCCCGCGCGGTCACCGGCGGCGAGAACCCGCTGTACAGCGGCGCGCTGAACGCCCCGGACGGGGTGAACCTGATGGCGAACACGTCGGTGCTCGGGCTGGGCGTGCCGCTCACCCCGGTCACAGTCGTCTTCGGCTCCCAGGCGGCCTTCCTCGTCGCCGTGACGCTCAGCCTCGCCGGCACCGCCACCGCCTGGTACGCGCTGCTCGCCCGACGGCTGGTCCGCTCCCGGGCCGCCGCCGCGGTGGGCGGCCTGTTCTGCGGCTTCGCCCCGGGCATGGTGGCGCAGGCCGGGGCGCACCTGCACATGGCCGCCCAGTTCCTGGTGCCGGTGATCCTCGCGCTGGTGTTCCGCCCGGCCATCGACCGGGTCCGGCGCGACGGCGTGCTGCTCGGGCTCGCAGTCGCGTACCAGGTGTTCCTCGGCGAGGAGGTGCTTGTCTTCCTGGCGCTGGCAGCCGGGGTGTTCGCCGGGGCGTACGCGCTCGCCGACCGGGCCGCCGCCCGCCGCCTGGCACCGGTGGTGGCCCGCCGGCTGGGCGTCGGCGCGCTGGTGGCGGGCGTGCTGCTGGCGTACCCGCTGTGGTTCCAGTTCGCCGGGCCGGGCCACTACCGGGGGATGCCGTTCCACACCGAGGGCTACCGGCTGGACGTGGTCTCGTTCGCCGCCACCGCCCGGCAGACGGTCGCCGGGGACGCCCACCGGGCCGGGCTGCTGTCGCCGAACCCGACCGAGCAGAACTCGTTCTTCGGGCCGTTCCTGCCGCTGCTGGCCGTCCTCGTGGTGGTGCGGCTGTGGCGGCGGCCGCTGGTGCGCGCGCTCGCCGCGTGCGGCCTGCTGTTCGCGCTGCTGTCGCTCGGCTCCCCGGTGGTGGTGAACCGGCACGACACCGGGCTGCCCGGCCCGTACCGCCTGCTCGCCGGCGTGCCGCTGCTGGACCTGGTGGTGCCGGCGCGGTTCGCGCTGGTCTGCGTACCGGTGCTCGGGGTGCTGCTCGCGCTCGCAGTGGACCGGGTCCGGCACGGCGCCGCGCGCACCTGGGCGCCGTGGGCCGGCGCGGTCGCCGCCGCGCTGCTGCCGCTGGCGCCGACGCCGATCCGCGCGGTGCCGGTCCCGCCGGTCCCGGCCGTCGTGTCCGGCGGCGGCTGGCGGGAGTACGTGCCGGCGGGCCGGACGCTGGTGCCGGTGCCGCCGGTGACCGGGGCGGCGGTCAGCCCCGCCATGTTCTGGTCGGCGCGCACCGGGCTGGCGTTCGACGCGCCCGGCGGCTACTTCATCGGCCCGCAGTCGGCAGGCGACCCGGCGGCCCGCTGGGGCGCGCCGGACCGGCCCACGTCGCTGCTGCTGCGCCGGGCCGCCGAGACCGGCCGGGTGCCGCCGGTCGGCGAGACGGAACGCCGGCAGGCGGTCGACGACCTGCGGCACTGGCGCGCGGCGGCACTCGTGCAGGCCGACTCGTCACCGGCCGATCCGGTGCGCGCCACAGTGGACGCGCTGGTCGGCCCCGGCCGGGACGTGCCCGGCGGCTACCTGTGGGACGTCCGCCCGCTCGTCGGCTGACCGGCGCGGGTGTCACACCCGGTCGCGGACGTCCCAGATCCACACGTCGTCGACCCGCTGCGGCGGGCCGAGCAGCTCGGCCATCAGGTCGCGCAGCACCGCCTCACGCGGGCCGGCCCCGAGCACCACCACCGAGGCCCGCCAGAAGCGCAGGTCGTCCACGGCCTGGCGGCGGTTCTCCTCGGTGATCTCCGGCACCTCGTTGGCGTCCATGGTGGAGTAGATGAGCGTGCTGGTGGGCCGGTTCGGGGCGCCGAACACGCCCTCGCCGCGCTCGTTCGGGCCGATGAAGTAGCCACCCGGGATCGGGAACTCCTGCCCGGTCAGCGCGCTCCAGCGCAGCGTGTGCAGCCCGTGCACGTTGCTGGGGATCGGCACCGGCACGAGCGTGCGGCCCTCCGGCACGTACGGCCGCCAGCCGCCCGCGGTGATGAAGTGCGGCGGCGGGTCGATCCGCTCGGCCGGCAGCGGACGCGGGATCAGCGGCACCACGGCGGCGGCGATGGCGACGAGCCCGGCCAGGCGCAGCACCCGGCGGCGCGTGTCGCGCGCGGCCGTCGCGCCGTCACCGTCGTCGTCACCGCCGTCGTCGTCGCCGGAGCGGGGGGCGGGCACCGGCGGGCGGCCGGCACCGGCGAGCGCGTCCCACGCCAGGGCGAGCAGCACGCCCACTGCCGCCACCACGACCAGGCTCAACCGGGTCGGCATCATCATCTCGACCAGCGGCAGGTCGTCCGGCACGTACGCCCACGGACCGTCGATGTCGGTCTCCGCGCCGTTGAACCGCACGACCGGGCCGATCGAGGCGATCGTGAACACGACCACCAGCACGGCCAGGATCCGGGCCGGCACCGAGCGGCGGACCAGCAGCACCAGCGCGGCCAGCGCCACCAGCACCAGCGGCCAGCCGAACCAGGTGTTCTGCTCGGTCAGGCCGATGGTCTTCTCCACCGCCTCGTCACCGGCGATCGTGTCCCGGGCGAACGTGACGAAGGCGACCAGGTCCTCGCCCCAGTTGTGGAAGACGCCGCCCTGCAACCCGCGGTAGGACTGCGGGCCGTTGAACTGGAACCAGATCGGGTAGGCGGTCAGCAGCAGCGCCAGGCCGCCACCGAGACCGAGCGCGGCCACGAACGACCCAGCTCGCTCGCGGGCCGCGCGGGGCCGCTGCACCGCGTACGCCACCACGACGACCAGGCAGGCCAGCGCGGTCAGCAGCAGCATCTCCTCGTTGATGAAGATCTGGTACGCGACAAGCAACCCGAGCGCCAGCCCGTTGCGCCGCCAGCGGCCCGGCTCGCCCAGCCGCAGCACCCGGGCCACGATCAGCGGCAGCAGGAAGTTCGACACGAAGTTGGGCTGGCCGTTGGCGTGGTGCACGATGCCCGGCGCGAAACCGAGGAACGCGCCGCCGACGAACGCCCCGGCCCGGGACCGGACCAGGTGCCGGGACAGCACCCAGTACGACGTGGCGGCGGTCGCGGACAGCGCGGCGCCCAGGTAGAGCGCGTACATCACCTGCGGGCCGAGCAGCAGCGTCAGCGGCGCCAGCGGCAGCGTCACCCCGAGCAGCGAGGTGTTCGCCATCATGTTCACCCCGTCCGGCGCGTTCTGCCGGGTGGTGAACAGCGGGTTCTCCAGGTGCTGCACCGAGTACGCGCCGTGCGCGAACAGCCACTCGAACCAGCTGTGGTCGGTGGGCAGGTGCGAGGAGACCCGGTGCTCCACGTCGCCCCAGTAGTTGAGGCAGACGAGAACGCCGAGGAGCACATAGGCTCCGATGGCCAGCACGTCGGCGCGGGCCGGCCGGCGACGGGCGCGGCGTGGCGGGTCGGCCACGACGGCGTCCGCCTCGACGGACGAGGGGTTCAACGAGGGGTCCACCACGGGCACGGCCACGACGCGCCATCGTACAGGCGGTTCGTCACACGGCCGGTCACGGTCGGGCGGCGGCCCGGCGCGCGGGAGAGGATGGTCGTGACCGTCATCGATCTGGGGGAGCTGCGCGACGACGCACCGCCCGGCCCGGCGCCCCGCCCCCCGCGTGCCGTCGGACGGCCGTTCCGCCTTCTCGTGGTGCTGCTGGTGGCGTTGCTCACGCTCACCGCCGCGACGCCGCCGCGAGGCCCGGTCGAGTGGACGCTGCCCGGCGGCCTGGGATCGGCCGTGTTCGTCTCCGGTGACGTGGTGTACGTGGTGCGGCCGGACCGCGCAGGCGCCGGCGGCGGGCGGGAACTCCTCGCGTACCGGGGCGACCGGGAGCGGTGGCGCAGCCCGCTACCAGGCGTGGGCACCGCCGTGTCGGTGTGGGAGCAGGACGGCCGGGTGATCGTGGCCGGCCGGGGCGTCGACGACACGGACTGGCAGACGGTCACGTACGACGCGGCCACCGGCGCGGACGTCTGGCGCCGGCCCGGAATCGCGTTCGCGGTGGGCCGGGTGCTGCTGATCCAGTCGGCCGCATCCGACACCACGACGTCGATCGGAGGGCTGGACCCGGCCGACGGCCGTACCGTGTGGACGGCGCCGATGACGGGCGCGCTGGGGTTCGACGCCGAGCCGGCCGGGCCGGTACGCATGGTGTTGTCCCCGGCGACCGGGGAGACGGTGGTCGTGGACGCGCGTACCGGCGCGCGGCTCGTGGCCCGCGACCTGTACCCGGTACGACGGCCCGGCCCGCGCCGGTTGCAGATCGCCCGCGGGCTGCTGCTGGAGTTCCGCGACGGCGACGGGGCCATCGAGGCGTACGACCTGGACACGCTCCGGTCGCGCTGGACCGTCGCGCGGAAGCTCGTCGGCCACGCCGAGAGCTGCGGCGCCCTGCTCTGCGCCGTCGGGCCGGCCGGCGGGATGACCGCGCTCGACCCGGCGACCGGCGCCGTGCGCTGGAGCGCGGACCGGTGGGCGGGCGTGGCGGCGGAGCGTGGCGGCCGGCTGCTCGTCGGCGTCCCCGACACCGCCATCGACGACGGCCTGGCGGTGCTCGACCAGGACGACGGGCGGCTGATCGCCGACCTGGGCGGCTGGACACCGGTCCCGCAGCACGAGTCGGGCGGGCCGCTGCTGGCGACACGGCCGCTGGGCGGCGGCAGACGGCTCCTGGCCGAGGTGGCACTGTCCGGCGATCCACCCTCGATCCGGGGCACGCTCACCGGCACCGACTGCACCACCGGCGTGACGCTTCTGGTCTGCCGCCGGCCCGGCGGCGACTACCTGGTGCGGCGGCTGACGTGAGCCCGGTGATCGAGCTGGGGGAGATGCGGCACGGCGAGTCCGCCGACGAGCCGGCCGCCGCGCCGCCCCGCCGGCCGCCGGGCCCGACGGCGCGGGTGACACTGCTCGGCTGCCTGGTGCTGCTCGTGGTCACCGCCGCCGCCGGGCCGCCGCGACGGCCCGAGCCGATCCGGGTGCCCGCCCCGCAGGGCGCGGCGTTCGTGGTCCTGCCGGACCGCGTGGTGGTGGCCGACGGCCCGGGCGCGATCGGCCGGGGTGGGCGGGTGGTAGCCGCGTACCGGCTGCCCGGTGGGGAACCGGCGTGGCGGTTCGCGCTGACCGACGGCGACCACGTGCTCGGCCTCACCGCAGTGGCCGGGGGACTGCTGGTGACGAGCAGCCCGGCCGGGGACGGCGACTCCGTGTCGGCCATGCTCGACCCGGCCACCGGCACGCTGCGCTGGCGGCATCCCGGCTACCCGGTCCGGACCGCATCGGGCGGGCTGCTGCTGGAGAACCCCCGCCCGCCCGGTGCGGGCACCGTCCGGGCCGTGGACCCGGCCTCCGGCGAGGTGCGGTGGACGCTGCCCGTACCCGGCCAGGAGGTGGGGTACCGCCGCGACGACCACGGGGTGACCCAGCTCGTGCTGGTCACCCCGCAGGGCCGGGTGACCGTGTACGACGCGGACTCCGGTGCGGTCGCGCACACCGGCCGGGTGGCGCCCGCGGCCGATCGCGCCGCCTACCGGTACGCGCAGGTCGTGGCCGACCTCCTGCTCGTCGAGGACGCCCGGGGCACTGTCACCGGGTACGGCCTGGACGGGCTCGACGAGCGGTGGAGCCTGCCGGTCGGCTCCCGCGCCGGGCTCTGGTTCGCCGACTGCGCCGGGATGGTGTGCCTGCGCGACCAGGTGGGCGGCGCGCAGGCCCTCGACCCGGCCACCGGTCGTCCGGCCTGGACGGACGAGCGCTGGCTGGGGATGGGACCGGTCGGCGACCGGCTCATCGCCGCCGAACGCGGCGTCGGGGAGGAACTGGAACTGTCGGCGCTGGACCCGCCGACCGGCCGCGTGCTGGCCCGGCTGGGCCGCTGGCGCGTCTCCGGCAACGACCTCCCGTCCGGGCCGCTGCTCGGACTGCGCACGCTCACCGAGGACCGCACGCTCGTCGGCGCGCTCGACGTGGCGGCCGGGCAGGTGCGGATCCGGGGGATCCTGCCCGGCGCCTGGTCCGAGTGCGCGGACACGGGTACGCAACTGGTGTGCCTGCGCCCGACCGGCGGCATGGCGATCTGGCCGGCCGGCCGCTGATCACCAGTTGGCCTGCGCCGGGGCAGGCGGCAGCGGCGCCGACTCGGGCCGCAGCACGTACGCGATCCCGCCGCTGCCCACCTGCCAGGCGCGCTCGAACGGCGCGCGCGGCACGGTGCGGCGGACCCGCTCGTCGTCCGGCGCGTACGGGTCGTTCAGTACCGGGTCGCCGTCGGCGGTGAAACCGGCCAGCACCATGAGGTGTCCCCGGGTGTCGTAGTCCAGTCCGGGCACCTGACCGGCGGTGAACGCGGCCGAGACGATCAGCGGGATGCCGGCGGCCACGAACCGTTCCGCCTCGGCCAGCGAGCGCAGCCGGGTGACGAAGGCGTCCACCCCGTGCGTCGCCGCGTACGCGGTGTTGAACGGCCAGTTGCCCGGCCCGCCGTAGGCGTGGTCGTAGCAGTGCCGCGCGGCGTGCACCACCTGCGGGCGGGGGCCGGGCGGCGCCACCCAGGCGTACCGGTCCGGGGCGGGGCCGGTGCCCCAGAAGTCGAGCACCATCGACACGCAGGTGGGGCTGCACCAGGAGTCACCGCCGCCACCCCAGCGGGTCTCCCCGGCGGCGTGCAGCCGCTGCGCGTAGCGCGGCACGTCCAGCACCCGCCCCCACGCGCGTGCGTCCCCGACGGCGGTCTTCCGGCTGCCGGCCTTCGCGGTGGCGTCGACGCCCGTGGCCTCCGCGTCGCTGGGCGGGTCGGCCGAGGCGACCACGCCCACCGTGCGCAGCACCGGGCCGTCGGGCGCGTCGAGGCGGCGCAGCAGGGTCACCCGGACCTGCCAGCCGGTCACCGTCGCGCCGGTCACCCGCAGCGTGTCCGCGGCGACCCGCGCCCGGTCGTCCTCCTGCCCGGGTACCGAGGCGCGGTGCACGGCGCTGTCGTCGGCCCCCCAGTGGCCCAGGTCGTACCAGCCGGTGGTGGCAGTGCCGTCGGCCCAGCCGCGCAGCTCGACCCGCAGCCAGCAACCGGGCGGGGTGTCGGCGGTCCACGAGGGCACCAGTTCGGTGACGGCGAAGCCGGCGGACGTCACGGGGGAGGTCCAGGTGCCGGCCGCGTACTCGGCTGTGGTCCCGGAGTGCGGGTCGGTGTGCGCGACCGGGCCGGCCGCGCCGTCGGGCGTGAGCCCGTCCGGCCCGTCGCGCAGTCCGTCCACACGACCCAGGTCGCGGTCCGCCGGGAAGCGGAACCGGCGGTACGCGATGTCGCGGCCGGTCATCGGGAACCCGCCCGGGGTGGACGTCGCCTGTGGCTGGTGCGCTTGCCGATCATTGCCGCCGAGCATCGCGTACCCGAAGGTTTTCTGCAACGGCGGCGCGTGCCGCCGGCTGCGGCCGACCGGTCTGCCGCCCTGTCACTGACCGTAGTCGCAGCGGGCCCCGCGACATGGTCGCCCTCGCGCCCTTTGCTCTGCAGCCACCGGCGCATCGGTGACCCACGGCTACCGCTGCGCATGAGGCTGCAGAGCAAAGGGCGCGGAGGGGTATCTCTCGCCCTGAGGAGTGGTCGACTGTTTCTCCTGGTCAAGGCGATTCGGCTCGACGGGGCGTTCGATGGGCCCAGCGGGCCTCCATTACGGTGCGTGATACCACGCCGAATCAACGTCGGAGTTACGGCGAGTGACAATCGTGGTCCGGTGGCGGTGGCGGTGGCGGTGGCGGTGCCCGGAAGTCGGTGCCGGGCCGGCAGGGGTGGGCCCGTGCGGCGGCCGCGCTTGCCGGTGAACCGTCTGCCGGTGGCCGTCGGCTCCTGCGGCTGCCGGTTTTGCCTGCCGCACTAGGTTGTCAGGGGTCACGAGGTGGGAGGCCGGGATGCGGGTACTGGTGGTCGAGGACGAGCGCAACCTCGCCGACGCGATCGCGCGCGGGCTGCGCAAGCGCGGCATGGCTGTCGACGTCGCCTACGACGGCGACGCCGGGCACGAGGCGGCGTTCGTCACCCGCTACGACGTGGTGATCCTGGACCGTGACCTGCCCGGCGTGCACGGCGACCGGATCTGCGCCGACCTGGCCGCCTCCGGCGCGCTGACCCGGGTGCTGATGCTGACCGCCAGCGGCACCGTCGCCGACCGGGTGGAGGGGCTGCAGCTCGGCGCCGACGACTACCTGGCCAAGCCGTTCGCGTTCGACGAGCTGGTGGCCCGGGTGCAGGCGCTCGGCCGCCGCGCCACCCCGGCCGCGCCGCCGGTGCTGGAGGTGGCCGATCTGGTGCTCGACCCGGCCCGCCGGGTGGTGAGCCGGGGCGGCGTGCCGCTCGACCTCACCAACAAGGAGTTCGGCGTGCTCGCCGAGCTGCTCAAGGCGCGCGGCGCGGTGGTGTCCAGCGAGGAACTGCTGGAACGGGTGTGGGACGCCAACACCGACCCGTTCACCACGATCGTCCGGGTCACCGTGATGACGCTGCGCAAGAAGCTCGGCGACCCGCCGCTCATCGACACGGTCGTGGGCGCGGGGTACCGCATCGGTGGGGTACGGCAGTGAGCGCGCCGGCCACGCGCCGGGTACGGCCGACGCTGCGGCTGCGGCTGACCCTGCTCAACGGCGTGCTGCTGGTCGGCGCCGGGGCGATCCTTGTGCTGCTGGCCTGGCTGCTGGTCCGCGACGCGCTGCGTCCCACCGACGAGCTGCTGCCCGGCACCACAGTGGTGCTCAGCGACGGGCGCACCCTCGACGCCGGGGAGTGGCAGCGGCAGCTCGTCGACGCGGCGTCGCAGGAACTGCTGGTCAAGGGGCTGCTCGCGCTGGCGGCGATCAGCGTGGTCGGGGTGGCCGGGGCGTACCTGGTGGCCGGGCGGGCGCTGCGCCCGCTGCACCAGGTCACCGCCACCGCCCGCCGGCTCGGCGAGGCCACGCTCGACGAGCGGATCGGCTGGTCCGGCGCCGACGACGAGGTGGCCGAGCTGGCCGAGACGTTCGACGCGATGCTCGACCGGATCAGCGGCGCCTTCGAGGCGCAGAAACGGTTCGTCGCGAACGCCTCGCACGAGCTGCGGACGCCGCTGGCGGTGATGCGTACCGAAATCGACGTGACGCTCAGCGACGACGACGCCGACCTCGCCGAGTACCGCCGCATGGCCGGCGTGGTGCGCGACGCCTCGGAGCGCGCCAACGGCCTGGTCGACGCGCTGCTGGTCCTGGCGCGCAGCGAGGCGCAGACCGGCCGGCGGCTGGGCCGGCGCGCCGAGTCGGACCTCGCCATCGGCACCGCCAACGCCCTCTCCGCGGTCTCCCGGGAGGTCGAGCGCATCGGCCTGAAGGTGCACACCTCGCTGCGCCCGGCGCCGGTGGTCGGCGACCCGGGCCTGCTCGACCGGCTCGCCGGCAACCTGGTGGAGAACGCGGTCCGCTACAACCACCTGCACGGCCGGATCTGGGTACGCACCGGCACCGACGGCGAGCGGTCCTGGCTGGTGGTGGGGAACACCGGCTTCGAGGTCGCCCCGGCCGACGTACCCGGGCTGTTCGAACCGTTCCGGCGCGGCGGCCAGGAACGCACCGGCGCGCGCGGCTCCGGTCTCGGCCTGTCGATCGTGCGGGCCGTCAGCGACGCGCACGGCGGCACGGTGAAGGCGGTCGCCCAGCCCGGCGGCGGCCTGGAGGTGACTGTCACGCTTCCGTCGGCCGACCCGGCGGCGGCCACCTGACCGCCGAGCCGGCCCGCCCGGCCGGTGAGACGGCCTCACCTTTTCGTGCGGGCGGCCTCGGCTGTCCTGGCCGGACCCGACGGTGGTCGGCCCCCGGCGCACGGTGGTCGGGCAGAATGCGCCGCCCGCGCTGGACGCGGAGCCGGGGATCAACGGAGAGTAAGCGCAGCGACGCCTCACCCTGCTCACCCACCGGAGCTGCCCGTGACCCACCACTCGGCCTCGCGCCGCCGCCGCATCCTCGCGGTCCTCACCGCCGGCGCCCTCACCGCCGGCGCCCTCACCGTCGCCGGCCTCTCCCCGGCCACGCCGGCGGCCGCCGCCGCGCCCGGCCACGACAAAGTGGTCCACACCGTCCCCTCCGCCGCCTCGCCCGACGTCCAGGACGGCTCGGTCGACGCGATCCACGACGCCGGTACGAAGATCATCGCGGGCGGCTCCTTCACCCGGGTGCAGAACCGCAACTCCGACGTCGACATCCCCCGGGACTACCTGCTCGCCTTCGACAAGGCCACCGGACAGGTGGACACCGCGTTCGCGCCCACGCTCGACAGCGAGGTGACGGCGGTCGTCGCCGGTCCCACGGCGGGCACGGTCTTCGTGGCCGGCAAGTTCAACACCGTCAACGGCGTGACCCGGCGCAAGGTGGCACTGCTCGACGTCGCCACCGGGGCGGTCGTCACCAGCTTCGCGCCGCCGGCGTTCAACGGGCTGATCAAGGACATCGCGCTGGTCGGCAACCGGCTGCTGGTCGGCGGCATCTTCACCACGGCCGGCAACCCCAACCCGCGCGGCGGGCTCGCCTCGCTCAACGCCACCACCGGCGCGGTCGACAGCTACCTCACCACCACGCTGACCGAGAACCACAACTGGGACGGCGTCAGCGGCGCCAAGGCCGGCGTGGGCGCGGAGAAGCTCGCCGTCTCCCCGGACGGCACGCAGCTCGTCGTCATCGGCAACTTCAAGAAGGCCGACGGGGTCCTGCACGACCAGATCGTCAAGATCGACCTGGGTGCCACCGCCGCCACCGTCGCGGACTGGAACACGGCCCGCTACACGCCACGCTGCAAGTGGCAGTCGTTCGACTCGTACGTCCGCGACGTCGCGTTCTCCCCGGACAACAGCTACTTCGTGGTGGTCACCACCGGCGCCCCGTACGGCGGGACGCTCTGCGACACCGCGGCCCGCTGGGAGGCCGGCGCGACCGGCGACAACCTCCAGCCGACCTGGGTCGACTACAGCGGCGGCGACACGTTCCTCTCCGTCGGCATCAGCGAGCAGGCGGTCTACGTCGGCGGTCACCTCCGCTGGCTCAACAACAGCACCGGCGCCGACAACGCCCGGGCCGGTGCGGTCGGCCGGGCCAGCATCGCCGCGCTCGACCCGGTCAACGGCCTGCCGCTGTCCTGGAACCCGGGCCGGCACCCGCGCGGCATCGGCGCCTCGGAGATGCTCGTCACCGAGTCCGGTCTCTGGGTCGGCGGCGACACGCTCTGGATCGGCAACTTCCAGTACCGCCGCGAGCGGATCGCGTTCTTCCCGCTCGCCGGCGGCAAGGCCCCGCACCCGACCGGCACCGCCACGCTGCCCGGCAACGTCTACCAGGCCGGCCTGCCGAAGCCGACGAACGTGCTGTACCGGGTGAACGCCGGCGGCCCGGTGGTCGCCGCCACCGACGGCGGACCGGACTGGGCGGCCGACACCAGCTCCAGCCCCAGCCCGTACCACAACACCGGCAGCTCGACCTCCAGCTTCAACACGGTCGGCAGCCTGGACGCGACGGTGCCGGCCGGCACCCCGGCCGCGCTCTACAGCGACGAGCGGTACGACCCGGCCGGCGGCGCGGAGATGCTCTGGCAGTTCCCCGTGCCCACCGGCACCGAGGTGCACGTGCGGCTCTACCTGGCCAACCGGTACGACGGCACCTCCGCCCCGAACACCCGCGTCTTCGACGTGGCGCTGGACGGCACCGTCGTCCTCGACGACCTGGACCTGTCCGCCAGCGTCGGGCACAACGTGGGCACCATGCGGGAGTTCACGGTGACCAGCGACGGCACCGTCGACATCGAGTTCCGCCACGTCAAGGAGAACCCGCTCGTCGACGCCGTCGAGATCGTCAAGACCGGGCCGCCGCCGGCCGGCACCGGCGAGGAGGTGCAGGTCCGTTCGTACGACGGGCTGACCGGCGTCGGCACGCCCAGCCCGGTGGCGAACCCGGACGAGACCGTGTGGTCCGCCACGCGTAACGCGTTCTGGGTCGGCGGGACGCTGTTCTACGGTGCCGAGGGCGCGCTGTGGCGGCGTACGTTCGACGGCACCACGTTCGGCACTCCCGAGCTGGTGGACCCGTACCACGACCCGTACTGGGACACCGTGGTGACCAACTCCGGCCCGGCGGGGCAGACGTACGTCGGCGCGACCACCGGCTTCTACGCCGAGATCCCCAACGTGACCGGCATGTTCTACCGGGACGGGCGGCTCTACTACTCGCTGAGCGGGCAGAACGGCCTGTTCTGGCGCTGGTTCACGCCGGACAGCGGTGTGGTCGGCGCCGACCGGTTCACGGTGGCCGGGGCGAGCGGGTTCGCCGATGCGGGCGCGCTGTTCGCGGCCGGCACCACGCTCTACAAGGTGAACCGGAGCACCGGTGACCTGTCCGCCGCCGACTGGACGGGCGCCGCTCCGTCGACGACGTTCACGGTGCGCAGCGGCCCGGCGGTCGACGGCGTCGACTGGCGCGCGAAGGCGGTGTTCGTCGGCCCGTAAGGAAGGGCCCCTTCTTAACGCCTGCGGTAGAGGAAGGGCCCCTTGTTAACACCTCGCTGTTAACAAGGGGCCCTTCCTTGCACGAGCGGGGGTTGTGTGCGCGGCGCGGGCGATGGAATGATCAACCGGTCAGCCCGAGAGGTGGAAGGGGGTGTGGTCGATGTCCGTCGTGAACCGTCCCGCGCCCCGCGTTCCCCGCTGACGTTCCCACTCCGCCGGGGCGCGCTCCCCACAGGAGGAAACACTGTGAGTGCACAGATCCACTGCGTGACAGTCGAGTCCGACGACCCGTACGCCCTGGCAGTCTGGTGGGCCCGCGTGCTCGACCGCCGGCTCGCCGCCGACGACCACCCGGGCGACCCGGAGGCGGTCCTCGCCGCACCCGGCGGGCACGGACCCGACCTGCTGTTCGTCCAGGTGGGCGAGCGGCACGGCAAGGGTGCGTTCCACCTCGACCTGCACGCCGCCGAAGGCACCCGGGACGAGGAGGTGGCGCGGCTGCGCGACCTCGGCGCCACGCTGGTGGCCGACCGGCGCCGGCCGGACGGCACCGGCTGGGTGGTGCTGGCCGACCCGGAGGGCAACGAGTTCTGCGTGTGCCGTAGCCCCGCGGAACGGGCCGCGTCCGCCTGATCCGGAAACGACACCGGGCCCCCGCCGTCACGGCGGGGGCCCGGTGCGTGAACCGGTGTCAGTCCTGCTTCTCGATCTCGCCGCGCATCGCCACGAACTCCGACTGGAGTTCGGCCGCGGACTTGAAGTAGACCACCACCATGCCGAGGCTGCCCCGGTCGGCCCAGATGCAGACGGCCACCGGTACGTCCGACGCCTTGCCGTCGGAGCACTTGGCGTCGCCGCCCAGCGGGCCCGCGTCGACAGTCTTGAAGTCCTTGGTGGCCAGGTCCGGGGTGACCGCCGCGGTGGCGTCGGCCAGTTCCTTCTTCGGGTCCGCCATGACGCCGGACACGGCCACGATCATGACCAGGTCCTTCTTGGCCGGGTCGCCGTAGAACGCGCCGACGGTGCTGGTCGCGTCCGGTACGTCCTTGCTGAGCTCGGACTTCATCTGCGCCGCGGCGGACTGCAGCTGCGGGTCGGTGACCTTGGCCCGGCCGCCGAGCGTCTGCGGCTCGACCACTCGGGTCTTGGTGGCGGTGACCACCTCGTCGACGGTGTCCTTCGTGGCGAAGTAGGCGGCGACACCGCCGCCGACGCAGAGCACCAGGACCACGGCGAGGACGATCAGCAGGACCTTGCCGACGCCGGACTTCTTCTTCGGCGGGACCGGCGCGCCGAGCTGGCCACCGTACTGCGGCTGCTGCGGAGTCTGCGGGTAGTCACCGCCGTACTGCGGCTGCTGCGGCGGCTGGAAGCCACCGGGCTGTTGCTGGGGGGAGGGGTAGTTGCCGGAGTAGGGACTGGACGGCGGCTGGGACATGTAGGCAGCTCCTGTGAGAAAACTGGACGCGTGATCGTAGCCAGCACCACCGACAACCCGCTGTCCGCACAAGGGCGGCGACACCAAACCGCGACCTACCCGTGACCTGGGCCGCAGACGCCGATCGCGGTGGCCGGACCGTCCGGAACGGACAGCCCGACCACCGCGATCGATGCGTTTCGGTCGCCTCAGCGCAGGCTTGCCGCGCCGCGCGGCAGGAACCGCTTGCCGGTCACCCGCTCGGAGGTGCCGGTCCGGTCCAGGTACGGCGTGACGCCGCCCAGGTGGAACGGCCAGCCGGCGCCGAGGATCATGCACAGGTCGATGTCCTGCGCCTCGGCGACGACGCCCTCGTCGAGCATGAGCCGGATCTCCTGCGCCAGCGCGTCCAGCGCGTTCTGCCGGACCTGCTCGGCGGTGAGCGGCTCGTCGCCTACCACCAGGAGCTTCGCCACCTCGTCGTTGATCTGGTCGTCGACCACGATCGGCTGGCCCGAGTCGGCGATCCGCTTGAGGTTCTCGCTGACGCCGAACCGGTCCGGGAACGCCTCGTGCAGGGTGCCGCCGACGTGGTACGCCACGGCCGGCCCGACGAGCTGCAGCAGCGCCAGCGGACGCATCGGCAGGCCCAGCGGGTCCAGCGCGCTGTTCGCCACGTCCAGCGGGGTGCCCTGGTCGACGGCGGCGAACACGGTGCCGAGGAAGCGGGTCAGCAGCCGGTTCACCACGAACGCCGGGGCGTCCTTGACCAGCACCGACGACTTCTTGAGCTGCTTGCCGACAGCGAACGCGGTGGCCAGCGTGGCGTCGTCGGTCCGCTCGCCGCGGACGATCTCCAGCAGCGGCAGCACCGCGACCGGGTTGAAGAAGTGGAAGCCGACCACCCGCTCCGGGTGCTCCAGCTCGGCGGCCATCTCGGTGATGGACAGCGAGCTGGTGTTGGTGGCGAGCACCGCCTCCGGCTTGACGATCTTCTCCAGCTCGGCCCAGACCTGCTTCTTGACGCCCAGGTCCTCGAACACGGCCTCGATGACGAAGTCGGCGTCGGCGAAGACGGACTTGTCGACCGAGCCGGACACCAGGCCGTACAGCTTGGCCGCGGTGCCCTTGTCCATCCGGCCCTTGCTCACGGCCTTCTCGATCTGGGTGTGCACGTAGCCGACGCCCTTGTCCACCCGGGACTGATCCAGGTCGGTCATCACGACCGGCACCTGCAGCCGCCGGGCGAACAGCAGCGCGAGCTGGCTGGCCATCAGGCCGGCACCGACGATGCCGACCTTGGTGACCGGGCGGGCCAGGCCCTTGTCCGGCGCGCCGGCCGGGCGCTTGGCCCGCCGCTGCACCAGGTCGAAGGCGTACAGGCCGCTGCGCAGTTCCTCGGAGAAGACCAGGTCCGCGAGGGCCTCGTCCTCCGCCGCGGTGCCGGTGGCGAAGTCGGCGTCCTTCGCCGTCTCCAGCAGATCCAGCGCCTTGTACGCGGACGGGACCGCGCCGTGCAGCCGCTGGTCGAGGGTCTGCCGGGCGAAGTAGAGCACGCCCGCCCACATGTCCTTGTCGACCTCGGGACGGGTCACGGCGACCTCGCCCCGGACGACGCCGGCGGCCCACTCCAGCGACCGCTCCAGGAAGTCGGCCGGCTCCAGCAGCACGTCCGCGATGCCCATCTCGGCCGCCTGCTTCGGCTTGAGCATCTTGTTCTGCATCAGCGGGTTCTGGATGATGACCTGCGTCGCGGCCGGGATGCCGATCAGGTTCGGCAGCAGCTGGGTACCGCCCCAGCCGGGGATCAGGCCGAGCGAGACCTCGGGCAGCGCCAGGGCCGCCGCTCCCGCCGACAGGGTCCGGTAGTGGCAGTGCAGCGCCAGCTCCAGGCCGCCGCCCATCGCCGCGCCGTTGACGAACGCGAAGGTGGGGACGGTGCTGTCCTTGAGCCGGGCGAAGACCCGGTGGCCCAGCCGGCCGATCTCCAGCGCCTGGTCGCGGTTCTCCAGCGCGGGCAGGCTGGTGATGTCCGCGCCCACGCAGAAGATGTACGGCTTGCCGGTGACCGCGATGAACGCCGGCTCGGCGGCCAGCGCCGCGGTGATCGCCTCGTCCAGGCTGGTCAGACCGGCCGGGCCGAAGGTGTTCGGCTTGGTGTGGTCGAAGCCGTTGTCCAGGGTGATGAGGGCGGCGGGCCGGTCCAGCCCGGGTACGGCCACCTGGCGCAGCAGCGCCTTGGTGACGACCTCGTTCGGTGCGGCGAGGCTCACCGCGACTCCTTCGTTCGCGACTGCGGGGCTCGCAAGCTCACTCCTCGCGCTCACTGATCTCCACCCTCCCAGTGCGGGTTCTCCCAGATCACGGTGCCGCCCATGCCGATGCCGATGCACATGGCGGTGAGGCCGTAGCGGACCTCGGGGTGCTCGGCGAACTGACGGGCGAGCTGGGTCATCAGCCGGACGCCGGAGGACGCGAGCGGGTGACCGATGGCGATCGCACCGCCCCACGGGTTGACCCGCGGGTCGTCGTCGGCGATGCCGAAGTGGTCGAGGAAGGCGAGCACCTGCACCGCGAACGCCTCGTTCAGCTCGAACAGGCCGATGTCGTCGATGCTCAGGCCGGCGATGCGCAGCGCCTTCTCGGTCGACGGGATCGGGCCGACGCCCATCACCTCGGGCTCGACGCCGACGAAGCCGAACGACACCAGGCGCATGCCGACCGGCAGGCCCAGCTCGCGGGCGGTGTCCTCGGCCACCAGCAGCGCGGCGGTGGCGCCGTCGTTCAGGCCGGCCGCGTTACCCGCGGTGACCTTGCCGTGCGGCCGGAACGGGGTCTTCAGCCCGGCCAGCTTCTCCATCGAGGTGTCGCGGGGCGCCTCGTCCACGGTGGCCAGGCCCCAGCCCGCCTCCGGGTCGCGGACCGCCACCGGCACCAGGTCGCCCTGGAGCTTGCCGTTGGCGTACGCCTTCGCGGTCTTCTGCTGCGACGACAGCGCGAACGCGTCGGTGCGCTCCTTGGTGATGTGCGGGACCCGGTCGTGCAGGTTCTCCGCGGTGGAGCCCATCACCAGGGCGGACGGGTCGACGAGCTTCTCCGCGACGATGCGCGGGTTGGGGTCGACGCCCTCGCCCATCGGGTGGCGGCCCATGTGCTCGACGCCGCCGGCGATCGCGACGTCGTACGCGCCCATGGCGATGCCGCTGGCCACGGTGGTGACGGCGGTCATCGCGCCGGCGCACATCCGGTCGATGGCGAAGCCGGGCACGGTCTTGGGCAGGCCGGCCAGCAGGGCGGCGGTGCGGCCGATGGTCAGGCCCTGGTCACCGATCTGGGTGGTGGCGGCGATGGCCACCTCCTCCACCTTCTCCGGCGGCAGTTGCGGGTTGCGGCGCATCAGCTCGCGGATGCAGCGGATCACCAGATCGTCGGCGCGGGTGTTGGCGTACATCCCACCCGCCTTGCCGAACGGGGTACGGACGCCGTCGACGAAGACGACATCCCGAACTTCACGGGGCACTTGGAGCCTCCCTCGGCACGGGCATTTCCCCGGATGCTACTCGCCAGTAACCAAACGTGGCACCACCCCCCGCGTGGCCCACCTCACACCCCGCCCGCCGCCGTCACGACTGCGGGGTGTGCAACGCCTCCGTCAGCGCGGGCAGGAGCAGCCCGATCTGCCACTCGCGCGCCCCGAACCCGCGCAGCGTCTCCGCCACCGTCTCGTCGGTGATCTCCGCCGGTGGCTGCCACGCCAGCCGGCGGATCGAGTCCGGCGCGATCAGGTTCTCCGCCGGCAGCCGGTGCGCCCCGGCGGTGCCGACCACGACCTCCCGGGCCCGGGCCAGCCGCCCGGCCGCCACCGGGTCGCGCTCGGCCCACCGGTGCGGCGGGGGCGGCCCCTCCACGGCCGGACTGACCGGCAGCGCGTCGTCCGGCAACTGGCGCGCGTCGTCGAGCGCCGCGAGCCAGGTACGCGCCAGCCGGCGCACCGACCGCCCACCGAACCCGGGGAGCGTCAGCAGCGTCTTCTCGTCCTTCGGGTCCAGCTCGGCGGCGGCCACGATGGCCGAGTCGGGCAGCACCCGGCCCGGCGCGGCGTCCCGGCGGGAGGCGATCTGGTCCCGCGCGTACCAGAGGGATCGCACCCGGGCCTGGGCGCGCGCGCCGCGTACCCGGTGGATGCCGGACGTGCGCCGCCACGGCTCGGCGCGCACGCGCGGCGGGCGGGCGCCGTTGCGCACCAGCGCGTCGAACTCCTCCGCCGCCCAGCCGGACTTGCCCTGCCGCTGCAACTCCTCGTCCAGCGCGTCGCGCAGGTCCACCAGCAGTTCCACGTCCAGCGCCGCGTACGTCAGCCAGGACTCCGGCAGCGGCCGGCTGGACCAGTCGGCGGCGGAGTGGTGCTTCTCCAGGCTGAACCCGAGCAGCTGTTCGGTCAGCGCGGCCAGGCCGACCCGCTCGAAACCGGCCAGCCGGGCGGCCAGTTCGGTGTCGAACAACCGGCGCGGGCGCAGCCCCACCTCGGCCAGGCAGGCGAGATCCTGGCTGGCCGCGTGCAGCACCCACTCGGTCTCGGCGATCGCCGCGTCCAGGGCGGACAGGTCAGGCAGCGGCAGCGGGTCGATGAGCGCGGTGCCGGCGCCGCCGCGGCGCAGCTGCACCAGGTAGGCGCGCTGGCTGTAGCGGTAGCCGGAGGCACGTTCGGCATCCAGGGCCACCGGGCCGGTGCCGGACGCGAAGCGGGCCACCACCTCGTCCAACTCGGCGGGTGTGGCCACCGGGGCGGGCGTGCCGTCGCGCGGCGCGGTGAGGGGGACGGCCGCGCCCGTGTCGGTCTCGGTCCCCGCGTCCGCCGGCTCCGGCAGGGCCGACGTCGGAGCGGCGGACGCCTCTCCGGTACGGCTTTCGGCGGCCCGACGGCGCAGGGGTGGTTCGTCGGTCACCTGACAACCCTAGTAGGCCGGACGATCCGGTGTGCGCAGCCGGTCCGGCGCGTGTCGGCGCGATGGCCGTCAGGTGACCGGAAAGGTGCGGGTTGCGGGGCCGTGAGAGGGTCGGACAAGGGGGAAGACAAAGCCCGTTCCCGCCGGTACGGTCCATCGAGCCGCGAACGGCGTACGGGTGCCGCAGCGGGTCGGGGGGCGTCGGCGAGGCCGACGGGGAGGACGGGCGAGCATGACAGGCGGGTACGGAACCGGCGACGACGTGCCGGGGCAGGGCGGCGAACCGGCAGCCGACCGGCCGGGACCGCTGCCGCCGCGTTTCGCCCCGCCCGCTGGTTCGGCAGCGGTGCCGGGCTCGTTCCCCGGTGGGTCAGAGTGGGCCGGCAGCCCCGGCTACCCGGCGCGGGCCGCCGTCCAGCCGCCCGGCGGCTATCCGGGCCGCCCGGACCAGGCCGGGACACCGCAGGCGACGCCCTACGCGGCCTCGTCCGGCGTCGCGACCCCGCCCGCCACGACCCAGCCGGGCCAGCCGACCTACGGCACCACGCCGGCCGAGCCGGGCCGGTCGTCCCACGCCACCACACCTGGCCAGTCGTCCTACGGCTCCGCGCCGGCCCAGCCGTCGCCCTTCGGCTCCGTACCGGCGCAGACCTCCCGGTCCGCCGCTCCGGCGTACCCGGGCCAGCCGGCCGCCTCGCCGTCGTATCCGGGCCGGCCGGTCTCCGCGTCACCGTCCTATCCGGGCGGGCCGGGCTCGTCGTCGTACCCGGACCGGGCGCCCGCCGCACCGTCGTATCCGGGCCCGTCCGGCAGCGGCCCGTCGTACCCCGGCCAGCCCGTGTCCGCGCCCGCCTACCCGGGGCAGCCGGTGTCGGCGCCGTCCCAGCCCGGCTCCGCGTACCCCGGTCAGCCGGCCCCCGTCGGCGGCCCGGCCGGCTTCGGCGCGCAGCCGGCGCGGCGCAGCCGGGTGGCTGTCGTGGCGCTGGCCCTGGCCGCGGTGCTGGCGGTGGTCACCGGCGTGCAGGCGTACCAGATCTACCGGCTCGACGACCG
This sequence comes from Micromonospora sp. Mcm103, assembly GCF_024519755.1. NCBI lineage: Bacteria > Bacillati > Actinomycetota > Actinomycetes > Micromonosporales > Micromonosporaceae > Micromonospora > Micromonospora sp. Mcm103. The sequence goes on along the minus strand of NZ_JALJRJ010000008.1, from coordinate 55,408 downwards.
GCTCGCCGCCGCCGACAAGCGGATGGCCGAGGGGCAGGGCGCGGACGCCGACCGGCTCGACGGCCTGGAGCAGCGCGCCGGCAGCCTGGAGAAGCAGGCCGACGCGGCCTTCAACCCGGAGGCGGTGGCCAGCGCGGTCCTGCCGAGCGTGTTCCGGGTGCGGGCCGGGCAGTTCACCGGTACCGCGTTCGCCGTCGGCAAGGCCCCGTCGGGCGGCGGCACCACGCTGCTGACGAATTTCCACGTGGTCGAGTCGGTCTTCACCGCCGGTGAGCGCAAGGTGTTCCTGGAGCGCAAGGACCAGCGGTTCGAGGCGACGATCATCGCCACCGACAAGGACAAGGACCTGGCGCAGCTGCAGACCAGCGCCAAGTTCACCGGACTGGTCGCGGCCCGCGCCCCGGTGCGGTCCGGCCAGCAGATCATCGTGGTCGGCGCGCCGCTCGGGTTGCAGGACAGCGTCACCACGGGCGTGGTCAGCGCGTTCCGCGAGGACGAGCGCGGCGGCGGTCCGGTGATCCAGTTCGACGCGCCGATCAACCCGGGCAACTCCGGCGGCCCGGTGATCAACGGCTCGAAGGAGGTCGTCGGCATCGCCACGGCCAAGGCCCGCAACGCCGAGGGCATCGGGCTGGCGGTGCCGATCAAGACCGCCTGCGACCGGTTCCGGCTCTGCTGACGGCGGCCACACCGGCCCGGCCGCACCGCATCGACCCCGGCCCACCGGGCCACCCCGCGGGGGACCAGCACATCTGGAGGAACGACATGTCCTACCCACCGGCCGGGGGCGACAACCCGCCCCCGGCGCCGGGGGGCACGGTCTACGGCAACGTGTACGGCAGCCGGCCCGCGCCCCAGCAGTACGACCCGAACCAGCCCGCGCCGACCCTGCACCAGCCCGCAGCGCCCGACGGCGCCCCCGGGTACGGCGGATACCAGCCCACCGCGCCGGGACAGCCGGGCTACGCGCCCGGCGCCGCCCCGGTGCCCCCGCCGGCGCAGCCGATGTCGGCGCCGCCGGTCTCCGTCCCGCCGGTCTCCGGGCCCGGCTACGCGCAGCCGATGTCGGTCCCGCCGGCGTCCGCTCCGCCGGTGTCCGGCCCCGGCTTCGCGCCGCCGCCGATGTCCGGGCCACCCGGCCCGTACGGCCCGGTGGGCGCCGCGCCGGCCGGCGGCGGCCGGAAGTGGGCCCCGCTGGTGCTCGGCCTGGTGGCCGCGTTGCTGTTCGTCTTCGGCGGCGTGATGACCTTCCTGTACGTCTCCACGAACGGCGAACTGGACGAGTCCCGGCAGACGGTCAGCCAGCGGGACGGCACGATCTCGGCGAACCAGCAGGAGATGGAGAAGCTCAAGGGTGAGCTGAAGGCGGTCCAGGAGCGGCTGTCGGACACCCAGCAGGACCTGACCGGCACCAAGAACGACAGGGACGAGCAGGCCCGGCAGAAGAAGGTCATCGCGAGCTGCCTGGACAAGCTGACCACGGCCATGTCGGCGGCGTCGCGCGGCGACCGGGCCGCCTTCGAGGCGGCCAGCAAGGGCCTGGACAAGATCTGCGACGAGGCCGAGAACTACCTCTGACCGGTGTCCACCGAAGGCCGTCCCGGTTCGTCCGGGGCGGCCTTTCGCGTGTCCCGGGGCGGGGCGCGGTCAGGCGGCGCCGGCTGCGCGGCGGGTGGGTAGCGCGGTGACGCCGGGCGGCGGCAGGCCGGCCGTGGAGGCCAGCAGCGTGCACCAGCCGAGCAGGTGCGGACCCAGGTCGGCGCGCAGCGGCGTCCAGGAGGCGCGGATCTCGATGTCCCCGGCGGCGGGCGGCCCGGCCAGCTCGCCGAACCGGGTGGAGAGCGTCTGGGTGACGGTGCCGCCGATCGCCCGGTGCCCGGCGCCCTGGGCGTCGAGCGCGTCGGTCAGCCAGGTCCAGCCGACGCCTGGTAGCAGCGGGTCGCTGGCCAGGTCGACCTCCAGTTCGGCGGTGACGTACGTGACCAGGCGCAGCGTGCCCTGCCACGCCTCGTGCCCGGCCGGGTCGTGCAGCAGGATCAGCCGGCCGGTGGCCACCTCGTCGTCGTCGCGCATCACGGCGGCGGAGAGCGCGAACGCGTACGGGGCCAGCCGCTGTGGCGCGCCGACCTCCTCCAGGACGATCTCCGGGCGGGGTGTCACCGATCGCAGCCCCGCGACCGCGCGAGCGAACGTTTCCGGGAGCGCGATCGGGGGGGCCATGCGGGCAGCCTATGCCGCGCTCACCGCACGGCGCGCGACGGCGCGCCGGGTGATCGACGGTTGAGGGCCTTCCTTCTACGTCACAAATGCGGACGGTGAGCGCGGGCGCGCGCCGGGGGCGTGGCACGATGGCCGCGATGACCACCGACACCACGGGCACTGCCGCCCGAGACGGAGAACCCCGCCGCGGCGGGCCGGCCGACTCGCCCTTCGTCCGCGCCTGCCGGCGCGAGCCGGGCCCGCACACCCCGGTCTGGTTCATGCGCCAGGCCGGCCGGTCGCTGCCGGAGTACCGGGAGATCCGGGCCAACGTGCCGATGCTGGAGTCCTGCCGCCGGCCCGAGCTGGTCACCGAGATCACGCTGCAGCCGGTGCGCCGGCACGGCGTGGACGCGGCGATCCTGTTCAGCGACATCGTGGTGCCGGTCGCCGCGGCCGGCGTCGACCTGGACATCGTGCCCGGCACCGGGCCGGTGGTGGCCGAGCCGGTCCGTACCGCCGCCGACGTCGAGCGGATCTCCCCGATCGGCCGCGACGACGTGTCGTACGTGGACGAGGCGGTCCGCCGGCTCGTCGTCGAGCTGGGCGACACCCCGCTGATCGGCTTCGCCGGCGCCCCGTTCACGCTCGCCAGCTACCTGGTCGAGGGCGGCCCGTCGCGGACCCACGCCAAGACCAAGGCGCTGATGTACGGCGACCCGGACCTGTGGCACGCGCTGTGCGCGCGGCTGGCCGAGGTGACGCTGGCGTTCCTCCAGGTGCAGGTCGACGCCGGGGTCTCCGCGGTGCAGCTGTTCGACTCCTGGGCCGGCGCGCTCTCCGAGGCCGACTACCGCCGTTTCGTGCTGCCGCACTCGACGTACGTGCTGGGCGGGCTCGCCGGCGCCGGTGTGCCGCGGATCCACTTCGGGGTGGGCACCGGCGAGCTGCTCGGCGCGATGGGCGAGGCCGGCGCCGACGTGGTGGGCGTGGACTGGCGGACGCCGCTGGACGTCGCCACCGGCCGGATCGGGCCGGACAAGGCGGTGCAGGGCAACCTCGACCCGACCGTGCTGCTCGCCCCCTGGCCGGTGGTGGAGACCGAGGTGCGGCGCATCGTCGAGCAGGGCCGGGCCGCTCCCGGCCACGTGTTCAACCTCGGTCACGGCGTCCTGCCGGAGACCGACCCCGAGGTGCTGACCCGGGTGGTCGCGCTGGTGCACGAGCTGACCGCGCGACCGGAGCGCTAGGAGGAGACAGTGGTGCGACCGTGGCGGGTGGCGATCGTCGGTGGCGGGATCACCGGGCTGGCCGCCGCCGTCCGGTTGCGCGACCGGGCCCCCGAGGGCACCGAGGTCACCGTGTACGAGCAGTCCGGCCGCCTCGGCGGCAAGCTGTTCACCGGTGAGCTCGCCGGCGGGCCGGTCGAGTTCGGCGCGGAGTCGTTCCTGATGCGCGACCCGGCCGGTGGCGAGTCGGCGGCGGTGACGCTGGCCCGCCGCCTCGGCCTGGACACCTCGATCGTGCACCCCACAGTCGGGCAGGCCGCCCTGCTCGTCGACGGCACGTTGCGCCAGGTGCCGGGCGGCACGCTCGTCGGCGTACCCGGGGATCTGGACAAGGTGGCGGCGGTGGCGCCGCCGGCTGCGGACGCCGACCGCGACGCTGGCCGGCCGCTGCTGGCCGACGGTGAGGACACGTCGGTCGGTGAGCTGGTCCGCAAGCGTCTCGGTGACGCGGTCGTGGAGCGGCTGGTCGACCCGATGCTCGGTGGCGTGTACGCGGGGCGCGCCGACGACCTGTCGCTGGTCACCACGATGCCGGCGCTGGCCCGCGCGGCACGCGCCGAGCACACGCTGGTCGGTGCGGTACGCGCCGCGCAGGCCGCCGCGCCGCGCGCGCCCGGCGCACCCGTCTTCGGCACCCTCGCCGGTGGGCTGAGCACGCTGGTCGAGGCGGCGGCGACGGCGAGCGGTGCGACGATCCGCCGCGGCGCCGCGGTACGCGAGCTGCGCCGTACCCCGTCCGGCTGGCGGCTCACCGTCGGGCCGACCCGCGACGCCGAGCACGTCGAGGCCGACGCGGTGCTGCTCGCGGTGCCGGCCCGCCCGGCCGCCCGGCTGCTCGCCGCCGCCGCGCCCGAGGCGGCCGGCACTGTCGGCGCGCTCGACTACGCGAGCGTCGCCCTGATCACCCTCGCGCTGCCCGGCCCGGCCCTGCCGGAGCTGTCCGGCTTCCTGGTGCCGGCCGGTGAAGGGCTGACGATCAAGGCGTCCACGTTCTTCACCACCAAGTGGGGGCACCTGCGGCGGCCGGACGGGCTGGCGCTGGTGCGCGCCTCGGTGGGCCGGTACGGCGACGAGACGTCGCTGCAGCTCACCGACGACGACCTGGCCGACACGGTGCACCGGGAGCTGTCGGCGGTGCTCGGCGCACCGCTGCCGGCGCCGGCGGCCCGGCACGTGCAGCGGTGGGGTGGCGCGCTGCCCCAGTACACGCCCGGGCACACCGCCCGGGTGGCGGCGGTCCGGACGGCGCTGCGCGCCGCCTGCCCGACGCTTGCAGTGGCCGGGGCCGGTTACGACGGCGTCGGCATCCCGGTGTGCGTCCGCTCCGGCGAGACGGCGGCCGAAGAGATCATCACGGCACTGGAAGGATCGGCAGCATGACCGAGCAGACCAACGCGGCGCGGCTGCGCGAGCTCAACGAGACCATCCGCTACACGATGTGGTCGGTGTACCGGGCCACCAGCCCGCTGCCGTCGCTGCGGGAGAACGTCGTCGACGAGGTCGAGTCGCTCTTCACCGAACTGGCCGGCAAGGACGTCACGATCCGGGGCACGTACGACGTGGCCGGGCTGCGCGCCGACGCCGACCTGATGATCTGGTGGCACTCGTCGTCCAGCGACGCGCTGCAGGACGCGTACCTGCGGTTCCGCCGGACCACGCTGGGCCGGGCGCTCACCCCGGTCTGGTCGCAGATGGCGCTGCACCGCCCGGCCGAGTTCAACAAGAGCCACATCCCGGCGTTCCTGAACGACGAGGAGCCGCGCGCCTACCTGTGCGTCTACCCGTTCGTGCGCTCGTACGAGTGGTACCTGCTGCCCGACGCCGAGCGGCGCGAGCTGCTGGCCGAGCACGGCAAGATGGCCCGGGGCTACCCGGACGTGCGGGCCAACACGGTCGCCTCGTTCGCGCTCGGCGACTACGAGTGGATGCTGGCGTTCGAGGCCGACGAGCTGCACCGGATCGTGGACCTGATGCGTGACCTGCGCGCCTCCGGCGCCCGCCGGCACGTGCGGGAGGAGATCCCGTTCTACACCGGCCGCCGCCGCCCGGTCGCCGACATCGTCAACTGCCTGGTCTGACCGGTGCCCGGCCGGGGCCGCGAGTGCGGTCCCGGCCGGAGCCCGGTCAGGCGGTCGTCGTGCAGGACAGGATGCCGGGCACCGGGTTCGTCGCACCGGCCGAGCCGGTGAAGCCGAACGAGGTGCTGGCACCCGGTGCGAGCGAGCCGTTGTAGGCCGCGTTGCGGGCCGTGACGAGCGTTCCGCTCGTGGTCACCGTGGCGTTCCACGCCGAGGTGACCTGCTGGCCGTTCTGGTAGTTCCAGCTCACCGACCAGCCGCGGATCGGCGAACCGCTGCCGTTTGTCACCTTCACCTCGGCCTGGAAGCCGCCGCCCCACGAACCGGTGATCGCGTACGTCGCGGTGCAGCCACCGGCCGGGTTCGGCGTGGTCGGCGGCGGGCTGGTGGGCGGCGGGCTCGTCGGCGGGGTGCTGGTGGGCGGGGTACTGGTGGGCGGGGTGCTGGTCGGCGGGGTGGTCGGGCCGGCCCCGCCGAAGTCCACGTCGCTGCACAGGTAGTAGGACTGGTCCAGGTGGCTGGCCTGCCAGATGGTGTAGACGACGTGCCGGCCGGTGCGGCCCGGCGCGTTCGCCGGGATCTGGATGGACACGCCGTCCACCTCACGCGTCCACTGGCTGGCCGGCGTGTTGCCGATCTGGCCGACCAGTTCCAGGTCGCTCCAGCGCAGCGGCGAGGTGAGCGCGTTGTACCCCTGCTTGGTCACGTACACCCGGATGTAGTCGGCACCGTGGCTGGCCTGGTCGAAGAACTTGACCCGGAAGTTGTTGGTGACCGGCACGGTCTTCCAGGCGCCGACGGTGTCGAGCGCGTTGTACCGGCCGCTCTGGGTGCGTCCACCGCTGCACAGCTGCCCGTCCGGGATGGCGCCCTGGTGGTTGCCGGCCACGCCCTCGCGGAACAGGCCGTTCCAGTTCCACATGGCGTTCGGGTCGGCCTGCCACGCCTGCCAGCACATCGGGTCCTGGGTGGCCATGGCCGGGTTCTGGAAGTCACCGCCCCAGCGCTGCCAGCAGCTGTAGGCGCGCGAGGCCGGGTCGACCACCGACCCGTGCGCCGAGGCCGGGCCGGAGAACGCGGTGGTGAGCAGCGCCGCCACCACCGCGCAGACGGCGAGGATCGCCGCCGCGAGCGGTAACGGGCGGCGGTACGGAGTGGACATGGAAAGCCTCCGGGATGGGGTGTCGGTGCACGACGCCCGGACTCGGGAGTTGCCCTCTCCCGCGTGGCGGCTCCGCCCGCACGCTGCCACAGAAAGCGACAAACGTCAATGAGTCGGGTCGCGGCGCATCGGAGTGTGCGGGATGCCGTCCTCGACGTAGCCGGGGCCGCTGACCTCGAAGCCGAGCCCCGCGTAGAAGCCGACCAGGTGCGTCTGCGCGTCGAGCACGCACGGCCGGTCACCCACCACGGCGAGGGCCTCGGTCATCAGCGCGCCGGCCAGGCCCGCGCCGCGGGCCACCGGCGCCACCACCACCCGCCCGATCCGTGCCACACCGCCGGGGTCGGCCAGGATCCGCAGGTACGCGACCACGGCGCCGTCGCTGCTCAGCCACAGGTGGCGGGTGCCGGGTTCGACGTCCCGGCCGTCCAGTTCCGGGTACGGGCAGGACTGCTCGACCACGAACACGTCGATGCGCAGCCGGAGCAGGTCGTGGAAGGTGCTGGTGTCCAGGTCGGCGAAGCTTGCCAGGTGGGACTCGACGGGCATCGGCCCAGGTTAGGCGGCGCGTCTGCGGCCGGTCGCGCACACCCCGGCGCGCGCCGGGCCAGCGCGGTCCGGCGTGCCGGTTCAGCGCGCCGGCTCAGCCCTTCGATGCGCGCAGCCCGGTTGCGGTGGCGGTGACGGCGCGTTCGAACCAGGTGCCGGTGTCGGCCGCCGAGCGGGTCCAGACCCAGACGCACTGGGTCACCCGGCCCTGCTGGAGGCAGCCGTAACGGTGCGGGAAACGGGTGCCGTCGGACAGGGTCATGGTGGCCGACACCATCCGGCCCGGCACGCCCAGCCCGGCGGGCAGCTTCCCGGCGGTGTGGCCGGTGGTGACCTGGCCGGCCTCCTCGTCGCGCTCGCACGCCTCCAGCACGCCGAAGATCTGCCGGACCGCGTCCGCGGCGGTCGCCTCGTCCGGATAGACCACCGTCTCCTGGGCCACCTCGACGAACTCGCCGGCCGGTGTTCCCTCCGGCGTGCCGAATACCCGGGTCGACACGACGAGCCGCCGGTCGAGCAGAGGCAGCGGGCGACCGCAGGCGACGCCGTCGGAGTCGAGTTGCTCGCTGGCGTTCTCGGGCTTCTCGGCCAGGCCGGCCAGGTCGCCGGTCGCGGCGTACCGGTCGCGCAGCGCCGCGGCGGCGCCGCCGTCGGTGGGTGAGGGCGCGACGAGGGCCGGATCGGTGGCGGGGGCGGGCTCGGTGGCGGGAGAGCAGCCGGCGAGGGCGACGGTCAGAGCCGCCGCGATGATCATCCGTCGGGACACCGGAGGGATGCTAGACGGAGATCGACGCCGGTGGGCGCCCCGGGAGCGCCCGCGTCAGGCGGGGCGGGCGCCGACCGCGTCGCGTACCTCGGCGCCCTGCTCGCCCTCGACGGCGCGGGCGCAGTGGGCGCAGCAGAAGAAACGGCCGGAGACCTCGACGCCGTGCCCGACGATCTTGATCTGGCAGTGCTCGCAGATCGGCGCCATCTTGTGCACCGCGCACTCGAAGCAGTCGAACGTGTGCCGCGACCCGTCGACGGTGCGCACCTCGAACGCCATCCAGTAGTCGTTACCGCAAACCTCGCAGGTTGCCATGCGAAACCCCCCGAAAACGGACCTGTCATCCGAGAGTTGCGCAGACGACACCTTCGAGCAACCGGAACCGGCGAACCTGATCCGGCCCTACGGCGAGTCGCTCCCGGCGTGTCGCGCGTTGACCCCGGTGACCGCCGAACATCCCCGGAGGATTCGTGATCAAGCGCAACAAGCTCTTCGGCAACCAGACCCGGGTGACGTTCTCGCTGCCCCGGGACGCCCCGGCCGGCACGGTGAGCGTGGTCGGCTGTTTCAACGGCTGGGAGCCCGGCCGGCACGAGCTGGTGCCGCGCCGCGACGGCACCCGTACCGTGACGGTCCGGCTGAAGCCGGGAGAGTACCGCTTCCGCTACCTCGCCACCGGCGGGGTGTGGCTGGACGACGAGGCCGCCGACCAGGTGGACGAGGCCGGCGGCCTGCTGCGGCTGTGACGCCGCCGTCGGTGTGACGCCGCTCGTCAGCCGGCGCTGGGCTCCAGCCGTACCGAGATCGAGTTGACGCAGTGCCGGGTGTCCTTCGGGGTGAAGCCCTCACCCTCGAAGACGTGCCCGAGGTGGCTGTCGCAGCGCGCGCAGCGGATCTCCACGCGCCGCATGCCGAGCGTGTTGTCCGGGATCTCCTTGACCGCGCCCGGGATGGCGTCGTCGAAGCTCGGCCAGCCGCAGTGCGAGTCGAACTTGTCCTGGCTGCGGAACAGTTCCAGCCCGCAGGCCCGGCAGTGGTAGACGCCGGGGGTCTTGGTGTCGACGTACTCACCGGTCCAGGGCGCCTCGGTGCCGGCCTCGCGGAGCACCCGGAACTCCTCGGGGCTCAGCCGCACGCGCCATTCGTCCTCGGTACGGGGCAGTTCGTTGTCGGAAAGACTCACCCCTCAACGGTACGTCGGGTGTCGGTGGCATCGCATATGGTCGCGTGATGGCGGGCAAGGGTGCGGTCGAGGAGATCGAGGTAGCCGGGCACACGGTGCGGCTGAGCAGCCCCGATCGGGTGATCTTCCCGCAGCGGGGCTTCACCAAGGCCGACGTCTTCCGCTACTACCTGGCAGTCGGCGACGGGATCATGCGCGCCCTGCGCGACCGGCCGACGACGCTCCAGCGCTTCCCCGACGGCATCGAGGGGGAGATGTTCTTCCAGAAGCGGGTGCCGCAGCGGGGCGTGCCCCCGTGGGTCAGCACCGCGCGGATCGCCTTCCCGAGCGGCCGCCCGGCCGACGAGCTGTGCCCGGCCGACCTGGCCCACGTGGCCTGGGCGGCGCAGATGGGCACAGTGGTGTTCCACCCGTGGCCGGTGCGCGCCGCCGACACCGACCGCCCGGACGAGCTGCGCGTCGACCTCGACCCGCAGCCCGGGACCGACTTCGCCGACGCGGTGACCGCCGCCGGTGAGCTGCGCGGCCTGCTCGACGAGCTGGGCGTGCCCGGCTGGCCGAAGACCTCCGGTGGCCGGGGCGTGCACGTCTACCTGCGCATCCAGCCGCGCTGGACGTTCGTGGAGGTGCGCCGGGCCACCATCGCGCTGGCCCGGGAGCTGGAACGCCGCCGGCCCGAGCTGGTCACCACCGCCTGGTGGAAGGAGGAGCGGGGCGAACGCGTCTTCGTCGACTTCAACCAGATGGCGCGGGACCGCACCATCGCCTGCGCGTACTCGCTGCGCGCCAACGCCCGCGCCACCGTCTCCACCCCGGTCGACTGGGACGAGCTGCCGCAGGTCGACCCGGACGACTTCCACCTGGGCACGGTGCCGGCCCGGTTCGCCGAGCGCGGCGACCCGCACGCCGGCATCGACGACGCTCCGTGGGACATCACGCCGCTGCTGGAGTGGGCCGAGCGGGACGCCGCCGACGGGCTGGGCGACATGCCTTATCCACCTGAATACCCGAAGATGCCCGGCGAGCCGAAGCGGGTCCAGCCGTCGAAGGACCGCGACCGCCCCCGCTCCTGACGCCGTGCGCCGGGCACCGGATCACGGGCCGCACGGACCGTCGTGGTCGTTGCGGTGGCCGCATCGCCGGCCGGCGCCGTCGAGCCGGGCGTCGCACCAGACCCGGGTACGCAGGAACTGGCTGTCCTCCTCGCTCAGCGTGGTCTCGCCGAAGTCGAGAACCGTGACGTGGCCGAGCGACTCGCGCAGCGTCACCGCGAGGGCTGCTGCCTCGTCGGCGCTGGTCAGCGTGGTGGGCAGGTGAATGACCCATCGCTGTGCCGTCATCGGGGCCATCCGCCCGGCGGGGCGTCCGGATCGCGGAGACGGCAGGCGCGATGCTGGGACTGCCACTGCCGCAGCGCCTGGCGGACGCGCTCGGCCTCGGTCCGCGTGGTGACCAGCTCACGGCTCAGACGTTCGAGTTCGTCGGCCACCCGGTCGAGGTGGTCGCGTACCTGGGCCGGGTCGAGACCGCGCCAGCGCCTGTCGAAGTAGGCGGCGCGCACGTGGTGCGGCAGCAGTCGTTCCCCGGTCACGTAGATCACCGCACGGGTGCCGTCTGCTCGGCGACGAGCGTGTGGATCTGCCGGTCGGTGAGGCCACGCAGGTCGAGCACCCGGCGGCCCCAGCGGTGTAGCCGGCACGGGTGGGGCGCCCGGTCGTTGCGGCAGCGCGGTCCCTCGGGCCACTGCTCGGGGGCGTGCACGGTGATCGCCCGGACCGCGAAGGTGACATCCTCGGCGGTGACGTAGGGCGGAAGCGGAATGTCGCCGAGGATGCGATCGATCGAGTCCATGACTCTCCTTTGGGGATCGGTGCCAGGCGCGGGGACGGATGCCGGGATGAGGTTTCGGGGAAAGGCATCCGTCCCCGCGAACCCGCCGCGTCCCCGGCGGGCACCACAATGGTCAATTCACCTCTGGCCCGAGACAATCTTTCGCGGCAGAATGCAGACCAAGGGATGAGGTGCCTTACGCGACAACACCAAAGGAGATGACGTGGACGACTCGGGAAGCACCGTCCCGCGTAGGCAGCTCGGCAGATATCTGAGAGAACTTCGCGAAGGCGCGCACGTCACGGTGACCGCGGCGGCCAAGGAACTGGAATGGTCGGCGCCCCGGATCTGGCGTTACGAAACGGGCCAGGTGCCGATGCACCCGAACGACGTGGAGGCCATGTGCCGCGTTTACGGCGCGTCGCGAGAAACCATCGAAACCATGCGCGCTCTGGCCCGGGAAACCAAGGCGCACGGCTGGTGGCACAGCTACGGGGAGGCAATCAAAGACTGGTTCAAGCTGTACGTGGGCCTCGAAGCCGCCGCGACGAAGATTCGCAAGTACGAGGCCAATTTGGTGCCGGGCTTGCTACAAACCGTCGAGTACATGACCGAAGTGATCGCTACCGACAACCCGCAGTTGAGTGACGCGGAGCGGCAAGCGAAGGTGGACGTCCGGCTGCGGCGGCAACGGCTGCTGGCCCGTGCAGTGCCGCGAGCTCCCTACCTAGACGTGATCCTGAATGAGGCGGTGCTACGTCGACCGCTGCGCGATCTGTCGGCGATGGGTAGGCAAATCGATGCCCTGGTGGTGGCGAGCCAACAGCACAACATCCGTATCCGGGTGCTCCCACTCAGCGCTGGTCTCTACCGCTGGGCGTCGGCCGGAACTTTCACGATGCTCGACTTCCCGACCGACGTGCGGGAACCGGAGCCGACCACCATCTACATGGACGGTCCATGCGGCGCGGCATACCTTGACAAGGTTCACGAGATCCAGACCTACGAGGACGGATGGCGCTCGCTCGGTGAACGGGCGCTCGATGCTGATGAGTCCCGCAAGCTAATGATGGCGATAGCTGAGGAGATGACCGATGGGACGTGATGGAGTGTGGCGCAAGTCGTCCCGATCCGGCGGTGAAGGCGATTGCGTCGAGGTGGCTGGTTTCGCCGATGCGGTCGGAGTGCGGGACACCAAGGATCGGCAGGGGCCGGCGCTGAGCTTCGACTCGACGGCCTGGACCCGGTTCGTCGGCGCGATTCGCACGGGCCGCTTGAACGACCGGGCCTGAACTTGATGGGCGGCGGGCCTGGTGCCGAGTTGGATGGCACCAGGCCTGCCGCCCATGCCGTTGGCCCGGCCCTGGTCCGAAGCGATCGAAGCAGCGTTAGGCAGGGCGGGGCTGCATGGCCACGGAGTACCTCCACATGCGTGGGGAAGACGAGATCTGGGGCCTGGGGCTGGAGCACGTTGACGGAGCACCCCTACGTGCGTGGGGAGGACGCCACACTCCGTCACGTTCCATCGAGCATCTCCGGAGCACCCCCACGTGCGTGGGGAGGACGTGGGCGCGGACTCCGCGACCGCTGCACCGAGGCGGGCACCGCCGGAGCACCCCCACGTGCGTGGGGAGGACACGCATCCCTGAACATTCTCAACGCGGCCGGGCGGAGCATCCCCACGTGCGTGGGGAGGACTGGACCTGGACACCGCGTTCACCGTCGAGGGGCGGAGCACCCCCACGTGCGTGGGGAGGACTCACCCGTGCTGCAGCCTCAACCGTTCACCCACGGAGCACCCCCACGTGCGTGGGGAGGACCGCCTTCGCCCGGCCCTCACGCCGGCAGTCCGCGGAGCACCCCCACGTGCGTGGGGAGGACGTGGCGTCGTCGGGCAGCTCGCCGACGTACAGCGGAGCACCCCCACGTGCGTGGGGAGGACGGCATGGTGGTCCGCCGCAAGGACATCCTCACCGGAGCACCCCCACGTGCGTGGGGAGGACTCAGGGTTGGCCAGGGCCTGCATGCTCGCGGCCGGAGCACCCCCACGTGCGTGGGGAGGACATCCCCCGTTGTCCTCTCTACTGCCCGAGCAGCGGAGCACCCCCAAGTGCGTGGGGAGGACGTGGCGATGTCGCCCGCGATGGGCACGTGGAGCGGAGCACCCCCACGTGCGTGGGGAGGACACCCCGTTCACGGTGGAGGTTCCGGCGTACGGCGGAGCACCCCCACGTGCGTGGGGAGGACGCGAGTTCACCGAAACCCACTGCGGGCCGACGCGGAGCACCCCCACGTGCGTGGGGAGGACACGGCGAACAGCTCCTTGTTCTTCGCGTCGAGCGGAGCACCCCCACGTGCGTGGGGAGGACGCCGCGTTGAGCGTGACGATGTTGCCGCTGGCCGGAGCACCCCCACGTGCGTGGGGAGGACGACACCAGCGACGGCACGCTCCCGCCCTACAGCGGAGCACCCCCACGTGCGTGGGGAGGACCGCAGCTCCTCCAGCTCCGCCCGCAACTGTGCCGGAGCACCCCCACGTGCGTGGGGAGGACACCAGCGTCGCCATGTCCGTCCAGATGACCAGCGGAGCACCCCCACGTGCGTGGGGAGGACGGCAGCCGCAGCGCGGCGGCGAGGTTGTCGCGCGGAGCACCCCCACGTGCGTGGGGAGGACCGGGGTGGCCGGGTCGAGGTGCTTGATCGGGCCGGAGCACCCCCACGTGCGTGGGGAGGACTTCAGGTGGCCGGTGTCGACCGGGACGAACAGCGGAGCACCCCCACGTGCGTGGGGAGGACATGCACCGACGCATCGATGCGGCCCGGGCTGTCGGAGCACCCCCACGTGCGTGGGGAGGACCCGGTACAGCGCGGCCCGCTTCGCGCGGGCGGCGGAGCACCCCCACGTGCGTGGGGAGGACCGAAGCCCCGCCGATCGGGGGATGCGGCGGGGCGGAGCACCCCCACGTGCGTGGGGAGGACGCCGAACACGGCCTGCACGCCGGTGGACCGCGCGGAGCACCCCCACGTGCGTGGGGAGGACCCGCAGCGGGCGGCCGACGGCTGGGACGACTACGGAGCACCCCCACGTGCGTGGGGAGGACGAGCGGATGGCCTCGGCGGCGGCGAGGCGGTCCGGAGCACCCCCACGTGCGTGGGGAGGACCAATCGCTCGGCGGACCGTCCCGACAGACGTTCGGAGCACCCCCACGTGCGTGGGGAGGACGTCTCGTCGGTGTCGGGCTTGTCGGCCGTGGCCGGAGCACCCCCACGTGCGTGGGGAGGACGAAGAGTGCACGGTGACCGGCGACACGGCCAACGGAGCACCCCCACGTGCGTGGGGAGGACGTGGTCAAGCTCAAGCAGCAGCTGACCGACATCGGAGCACCCCCACGTGCGTGGGGAGGACCGCACGGTCGCCCCCGGCACCCGTGGCGACGACGGAGCACCCCCACGTGCGTGGGGAGGACGTGACCGCCAGCCCGGTCAGCCGGTCGCCCGCCGGAGCACCCCCACGTGCGTGGGGAGGACTCGGCAGCACCCCGCCGGAGATCCCGCCCGTGCGGAGCACCCCCACGTGCGTGGGGAGGACCAACTCGCGCTCGCGTTCGCGCAGCCGGTCGCGGGAGCACCCCCACGTGCGTGGGGAGGACGGCGGGGCGGGCGGGAACCTGTGGGGCGGGCACGGAGCACCCCCACGTGCGTGGGGAGGACAGGTCAGCGGCGAGCAGAGCGTCCGCGATCTCCGGAGCACCCCCACGTGCGTGGGGAGGACCCCGGCTGCGCGGTCGCCATCAGCCGATCCATCGGAGCACCCCCACGTGCGTGGGGAGGACTCCAGGGAGCGGACCACCCGCCATGGCTGTCCCGGAGCACCCCCACGTGCGTGGGGAGGACACGACCGCCTCGGGCACCACCGCGCCGCCGCGCGGAGCACCCCCACGTGCGTGGGGAGGACGTCCACCGCGACTGCGACGGCGAACTCGTGGACGGAGCACCCCCACGTGCGTGGGGAGGACACTTCGCCACCTGCGGTTCTATCCGCCCGCTGAGCAGTTCTGCACTGGCGGGGCTGAAGTGTCGTACGGCCGTGGTTGCATGCGGTTGCCCTCACGAGCGGATGTGGAGCGGAGGCGATCGGTTTGGGTTTCGACCATGAAACGGTCGACGCCGGGATCTGGGGTAAGTCTAGCCAGCTCCTGAAGCCGTACCCGTTGCTGTGGCACTTGATCGACACCGCTGCCGTCGCCGGGGAACTGTGGGACCGTTACCTGGCACCGAATCAGCGCCGCGTCATTGCGGAAGGGCTTGGCACCAGCGATTCTCACGCCAAGTCGTTGGTGATGTTCTGGGCAGGGCTGCACGACGTCGGTAAGGTCTCGCCTGGCTTTCAGAAGAAGAACGAGGCTGCCTTCGGGGCGCTGCTCGCTTGTGGCTTGTATGAGGACACGTCAGGCGATGGTTCGCTCCGTCACGATGCGGCCGGCCAGTTGTGTCTACCCAATCTTCTGGGGTCACTCGGATATTCCCAGTCGGGCCGTCGCGTCAGTAGCCGTCCGGCGTATCGCGTGGCTCAGGTCGTGGGCGGCCATCACGGACGTTTCCAGCAGACCAGCGGCCCACACAGCGGGCGGCAGCAACTGGGTGAAGGCGGCTGGGCGCGACAGCGTGCGGCGTTCGTGCGGGTGGTGCATGAGGCAGTGGGCTGCCCCGAGCCGCCGCCGGCCGTGACCGCGCCGACCAGTGTGCTGGTCACGGGGCTTGTGATCCTCGCCGACTGGCTGGCCAGCCAGGAACACTTCTTGGTCGAGCAGTCGTCGCGGGTGCCGCAGCGCACCGATGCCGCCAGCGCCTCGGCGCACCTCGCTGGCCTGGCTGCGCCCGTCCGCACCTTGCTCGACGATGCGGGCCTGGTGGCGCCGCTGTACCGATCCGCGGGGTTCGAGGATCTGTTTCCGCACCGTCCGAACGCGCTTCAACGGTCCATCCTCGACGAGATGCTTCCGGTGGTTGATGGGCCAGGGCTGGTGGTCGTGACGGCTGCGACGGGGGACGGGAAGACCGAAGCCGCGTTGGTGGCAGCCCGGAGGTTGGCCGAGGTGTGCGGCGCGCACGGGTTCTTCTTCGCCTTGCCGACGATGGCGACCTCGGACGAGATGTACCGCCGCGTACGCGCATTCGCCGCCAAGCTGGCCGCCGGGCCGGCACCGGTCACCCTGCTGCACAGCATGTCGTGGCTGAACGCCGAGTACGAGGCTCGGGCCGCCGCCGACCTCGCCGATCCCGGCGAGGTGATCTCCGACGATCCGAGCCGCGACGTGATGGCGACCGATTGGCTGCGTGGCCGCAAGCGCGGACTGTTGGCCCCGATGGCGGTCGGCACCGTCGACCAGGCACTCCTGGCCGCGCTGACCACCAAACACAACGCTCTACGCCTGCTCGGCCTGTCGGGCAAGGTGTTCGTGGTCGACGAGGCGCACGCCTACGACGAATACATGACGACCCTGCTGTGCCAGCTCCTGAACTGGCTCGGAGCGTACGGATGCCCGGTTGTCCTGCTGTCGGCGACGTTGCCGTCGTCGCAGGCGGCGACCCTCGTGCGGGCGTACGAGGAAGGTGCCGGGGTCGAGCGGCGGGCGTGCGCCGTGCCGTATCCGGGTTGGACGTACGTGCCGGCAGCCCAGGAACGTGATCCGCTCTCGATCTCACCGCAGGCGCGAGAGGCGCTGGTGGCGGGGCGGAGCGTGGAGTTCACGCTCGACGTACGCCCGGTGCGTCACCTCGACGGGCCGGTGAGCGATCCGGCCGACCGACGAGACGTGGTGCGGCAGGTGCTCGCGCCGCTCGCGGAGCACGGTGGGTGTGCGGGCGTCGTGTGCAACACGGTCAACGACGCACAGCAGACCTATCGGGTGATCCGCGACTGGATGCCAGCCGGAGTGGATGTGATGCTGCTGCACTCCCGATTCCCGGCCCGCCGACGGGAAGAGATCACCGCAGCTATCACCGGTCGCATGGGCAGAGCCGGCGACCGGTCACGTCCGACGGTCGTCGTTGCTACCCAGGTGATCGAGCAGTCACTGGATCTCGACTTCGACCTCCTGGTGACCGACCTGGCCCCGATGGCGCAACTCCTGCAACGGGCCGGCCGATGCCATCGGCACGACCGGCCGAGGCCGAGCTGGGCGGAACTGCCGCGGGTGGTGGTCCTCGACCCGCGAGGGGCAGATGCTACGGCACACGCGAAGCCCGCTGCCTGGGGTGACGTGTACGCGCGATACCTGCTGCGGGCGACGCACCAGCGCCTCGCCGGCATCGACACGATCGCGGTGCCGCACTCGGTGCAGGACCACGTCGAGGCGGTGTACGTGCCGCCAACCATCCGACACGACCAGGTGCTGAGCGCGGAGTACGACGAGTACCGGGCCGGCCGGAGCGTGGAGCGAGGGGCAGCCGAACTGGGCGTCATCCCGAGCCCGGACGAGGTGACCGACCTGGAATCGCTGAGCCGCACCGAGACACCGGAATGGCGCGCGTCCACCCGTCTCGGCGCCGAATCGGAGCGCGTGCTCTGCTGCTACCTCGATCCGGACGGCGGCCAGTGGCTCGACGCGGAACGCCGGACTCCGCTCCCACAGCACGGTTCCAGGCGTGACGGGCGGTTCCGGAACGACGAGGTACGGGCGATCCTCCAAGAGACGATCCCGGTGCGGGCCGACCTGATCCGGGGACACGAGCCCTCAACCGAGTTGCCGGCGGCATGGAGTGAGAACACCTGGCTCAAAGAAATCCGCCCGCTATGGATGCCGATCAGTCCCCGCGGCCCCGGAGCGGCCGTCTGGGGAAACCGATCGGCTCATCTCGATCCAGAACTCGGACTCGTTGTCACTTCCATAGGTGCGGGATGAGCCGATGGTGGAGTCATTCATCTGACATGAGGCTTCGCATCGAGCCGTCGACTCGGCACCCTCATCCGGTCTGCCTTCAGGAGTCATGCTAAGTGATGATATCTTTCGATCTAATTGATCGACCGTGGATACCGGTGACGGCCGGCGGTGAATCCGAGTTGGTCGGGCTTCGTGAGCTGTTCGTCCGGGCGACGGAGTTCGACGATCTCGTGCTTCCGGTGCCGCCGGCCGCGTCGGGGCTGTGGCGGATCCTGTACGCGATCACTGCCCGCGTGACCGGCCTCGACGCCCTGCGGGGGGACCGATGGCGGCAGCGGCAGGAGCAGGTGCTCGATCGGGGCGGGTTCGTCGCGGAGGACGTGGACGCCTACTTCGAGAAGTATCGCGGTCGTTTCGACCTGTTCGACTCTCGTCGGCCGTGGATGCAGGATCCACGGCTCGCCACCGAGTGTCCGAAGTCCTCGGGAGTCAACAAGCTGGTTTTCGACCGTCCGGCCGGCAACACGCAGGTGTGGTTCGGCCACCACACGGACGCAGACCCGGCGGCTCTGGCACCCGGACAGGCGGCATGGTACCTGATCGCGCAGTTGTACTACGGCGCTTCCGGAAGATGCAGCAGCCGCGAGGTGGCCGGGCAGAAGTTCGCCAACAGCAACGCCGGCCCGTTGCGGGGCGCCATGTCGTATCACCCGCTCGGGGAGAACCTGTTCGAGTCGCTGGTGGTAGGCGTGCCCTCGCAGGTGTCCGGGCAGGACGAGGGACCTGACCTGTGCCCTTGGGAGCGCGACGAACTATCGGAACCACTGGGTGTGCCGTGGGAGATGTCCTGGCCGTGTGTCGCGTTGACCGGCCGCGCCCGGCATGCGGTGCTGCTGGTTCCGGACGCCACCGGTGCGGCGGTGACGGACGCCTACGTCACCTGGGCGTGGCGGCTTCCCGGTGCGTCAGTTCGCGACCCGTACGTCGTGCACCGGCAGAACAAGGAAGGCGGCTGGTACCAGTTGCCGGCTGACGGGTCCCGGGCGTTGTGGCGGGACGTCGATTCCCTGCTGGGCGGCAACAGTGAGGTCCAGAGCCATCGCCCCGACATCATGACCACCGCGGCGGATCTCGAACTCGACGGGCGGGTCCGTGCGTACGGCTTCGACCAGGACGGGCAGGCCAAGGACCGGCAGTGGTTCACCGCCGTGACCCCGCCGATCCTGGGCTGGCTGCGGGAACGTGACCCAGCGACCGCCCATGGAGTGGCGGCGCTGACCCGGTCGGCCGAGTCGGTCGGCCGGCGTGTCGGTTTCGTGCTGCGGCAAGCCTGGCGTGAGGCAGTCAACGTCAAGGATCGGGAAGGTCCGTGGGCACGTGTAGGCGAGGCGTACTACTGGTCGCGGGCCGAGGCGGTGTTCTGGGAGCACGTCAAGGACGGCCGGTTCTCCGAGGGCGGCAGATCCTTCGCCCGGCTGGCGCACGAGGCCATCGACCACGCCGCGGACGACGTGACCTCACCACGGTTGGTACGGGCAGTGCAGACGGCGCATCGGCTGCTGTCAACCACATCGAAGAAGGGATCCGCAACATGACGTCCGCGGACACCGAGGAAAGGCACTCCGACGCCTTCGTGCGGCGGATCACCGAGCAGTGCCTCCGCGATCGTGGCCGACGTGCGGCGCTGCGCCGCGGGCTGCGTCGTCCGCCCGAGCAGGCGCACACCATGCACGCCGTCGTCGCCCCGCTGCTGCGGCCGTCGATGCGACAGGACCAGGAGTACGCCTATTACGCCGTAGCGGCGATGATCGCCGCTACGGTTCGGGACCGGCCGATCATCGGCCGTACCGACGAGACCGTCGAAGCCGACGAGGCCGAGGATTCAGCGACCGGTGACACCGGGCGGGAAAGCCGGCCCAACCTGGGCCAGTCGTTGGCCTGGGCGGTGTGCCGGCCAGGACCGGGACGCCGCGCGATGAACCGGGCCACCGCCGAGAAGCGGCTGCATCTGCTGGTCCGCCAGGGCTACCCGGGCGTCTACCAGCACCTGGCAGGCGTCGTCCGGCACCTCGGCGCGGTCGAGTCCCAGGTGGACTGGGCGCAGCTTCTCGACGACCTCTGCCGGTGGCGGTACTACCGCGACCAGGTCGCCAAGTCCTGGCTTCAGTCGTTCTACCGCACCCTGCACGACGCCGACCGCCGTGCCGAGAAGCAGCACCACCCGAGCCTGGAGGAATCAGCATGACCGCCCGCTACATCGACATCCACCTGCTGCAAACCGTGCCGTACGCCAATCTCAACCGCGACGACCTGGGCTCGCCCAAGACGGTGCGTTTCGGGGACGCGGACCGTACCCGGGTTTCCAGCCAGAGCTGGAAGCGGGCCGTACGGCACGAGTTGGAGGCGTCGTCCGGTGACGCGGCCAAGCGGACCCGGCAGCTACTGCAGGCCGTCCAGGCGCGGCTGGTGAGGCAGGGCTGGGAGACGGAGCTGGCGGCGTTCGCCGCCGCGCAGGTCATGGCGACGCTCGCCACGATCGCGGTCAAGACCGATGGCTTCAAGGTCGACAAGGAGTCCGGCGAGGCGCAGGTGCTGTTCTACCTGCCGGAGCGGGCCTTCGACGAGCTGGCCGACGTCTGTGTGCAGCAGCGTGACCGGCTCGTCGGTCTGCACGCCGGTACGGTCAAGCTCAAGAAGGGCGAGGCGTCGCTTCCGGCCGACGCCGTGCGCGCGGCGATGGCCCGCCGCAACGACGTGATCAACCTGTTCGGCCGGATGCTGGCGGAACTGCCGGGCACCAACGTGGACGGCGCGGTGCAGGTCGCCCACGCGTTCACCACCCACGGCACGGACCCGCAAGTCGACTTCTTCACCGCCGTGGACGACCTGAAGCAGGACGCCGACCAGGCCGGCAGCGGACACATGAACAGCGCTGAGTTCAGCACCGGCACGTTCTACCGGTACGCCAGCGTCAACCTGCGCGACCTCGCCGACAACCTTGGCGACGCCGCCACGGCGGTCGAGCTGACCTCGGCGTTCCTGTCGGCGTTCATCACCGCCATGCCGCAGGCGAAGAAGAACTCCACCGCGCCGTTCACCGTCCCCGACCTGGCCTACATCGCCGTCCGTGGCGACCGGCCGGTGTCGCTCGCCAGCGCCTTCGAGGTGCCGATCCGGGCCACGCTCGACAGCGGATACGCCGATCCGTCGCGGCGGCAACTCGCCGACTACGCCGGCCGGATCTACCGGCTGATCGGCGACCGTGGGTTGATCTACCACGGGTACGCCAGCATCGACGACAAGGGGTTGGAACAGCTCGGTGAGACCCGACCGAGCTTCGACGCCCTGATCGCTGCCGCCGTCGAACGCGTGAGGGCGGAATGACGGGTCTGCTGCTGCGGTTGGCCGGGCCGATGCAGTCGTGGGGTGACCACAGCACGTTCAGCGTCCGGGACACCGCCACCGTCCCGACCCGCTCGGCGATGATCGGCATCATCGCCGCCGCCCAAGGTCGGCGGCGCGGCGAGTCGATGAGCGACCTCGCGGCTCTGGAGTTCACCGTTCGCGTCGACCGGCCCGGCAGCGTCATGTACGACTTCCACACCGTCGGCGGTGGCCTGCCACCGGAGCGGACCGTGCCCACAGCGGAGGGCAAACGGCGGGCGGCGGGCGCCGGCACGATCGTCTCGCGCCGGTTCTACCTGGCCGACGCCGTGTTCACCGTCGCGGTCACCGGCCCGGACGTGCTTATCGGCCAGGTTCACAAGGCGTTAACGAGCCCTGTCTGGGCGCCGTACCTGGGACGTCGCTCGTGCCCGGTGGAGCAGCCGTTCGTGCTGTCCGGCCCGATCGCCGACGCCGTGGGCCACCTGGAACGCCTGCCCCTCAACCGGTGCCGTCCCAATCGCGATGCGGCCTCCGTGAGCGTGGACTTCGTGACAGGAGGGCCGGGCGGCGATGGCACCGCAAGCCGGATGACGCTCAACGACGTACCCGTGGATCTTGATTCGGCGGCGGCGGCGGCGGGGGAGCGGCGTCCGCGCCGCCGCTTCCTGACCCGTGAGGTCCACGTCAGCAGCCGCAGCCTGCCGGTCGATCTGTGCGCGGGCATCGGCGTGAAGTATCTGGACGTACTGGACGAGCATCTGCGAGGAGTCCGCACGTGACCGCCTGGCTGACCCGAATCGCACCCGACCTCCGCCACCCGGCGGCGCGACGGGATCTGCGCGACATCACCGCCGTGCACCGCAGGGTCATGTCGCTGGTGCCGGACGACCTGGGCGAGCAGCCGCGGCAGCACGCCGGTGTCCTCTTCCGGCTCGATCACACCACTTCCGGTCCGGTACTGCTGATTCAGACGACCCTGCCGCCGGACCCGGCCCGGCTGCCGGACGGCTACGGCACCGTCGACACCCGCGATGCCAGTCCACTACTCAAGGCGCTGGTTGCCGGCATGCCGGTGCACTACCGGATCGCCGCCAACGCGTCCAAGCGAGCGTGGAAGGGCGACAGCGCCGGCAAGATCGTCGCGTTGTCCGGTCAGCAGGCCGAGCAGTGGTGGCAGCGCAAAGCCGAGACCGCTGGCCTCGACCTGCGCCACCTGCGTGCCCAGCCGCAGCCGGCCGCCCGCGGCCGTGCCGTTCCGGTACGCCACGCCATCACCCTGTTCGAAGGGCAGGCCGTGATTGCCGACGCCGACCGGGTGCGCGCCGCCGTGCTCAGCGGCATCGGTCGCGGGCGCTCGTTCGGCTGCGGACTGCTCAGCCTCGCCCCAATGCGGTGAGCGCCAACGCCCGACAGCGGCTCGCCGCGCCGACCCTGGCCATGCTGCCCCGAGTGGCGGACTCGCTGGGCTTCCTCTACGCCGACATCGTCCGCATCGTCCAGGACGACACAGGCGTTCTCGCGCAGGTCGACACCCCGAAAGGAACCGAACGCGTCTACCTGCCCACCGCTGCCATCAGTTGCCTCCTCCTCGGCCCCGGCACGTCGATCACCCACCGTGCCCTGTCCACCCTTGCCCGGCACGGCACCACGGTCGTCTGCGTCGGCTCCGGCGTGGTTCGCTGCTACGCCGGCATCACTCCCACCTCGCTCACCACCAACTGGCTGGAGAAGCAGGCCCGGAGCTGGGCTGACGACCACAGCCGGCTACAGGTGGCGACACGCATGTACGAGCATCGCTTCGGCGAGTCCGTAGCCGAAGGCACCACGCTGGCCCAGCTTCGCGGCATGGAGGGCCAGCGCATGAAGGCGCTCTACCGGCTGATGGCGCAGAAGTACCGAACCGGCAAGTTCCGCCGCAACTACGACCCCGACGCCTGGGACACCCAGGACCCGGTCAACCTGGCGCTGTCCGCAGCCAGCGCCAGCCTCTACGGGGTGGTGCACGCCGTCATCCTCGCCCTGGGCTGCTCACCGGCGCTCGGCTTCGTCCACAGCGGCACCCAGCACGCCTTCGTGTACGACATCGCCGACCTCTACAAAGCCAAGGTCACCGTGCCGCTCGCCTTCTCCCTGAGCACGTCAGCCCAACCCGAACGAGACGTACGACGCAAGCTGCGAGACGAATTCCGTCTGCTCAAGCTGATGCCGACAATCGTCGCCGACATCCAGCGCCTACTCGATCCCGACAGCGCACCCAAACAGCGTCAACCCGCTGCCGAAGTCACCTCGCTGTGGGATCCGGAGATGGGCGCCATGCCGTCCGGGGTCAACTACGGCTCGGACCCGTGGGACTGACATGGCCTCGATGGTCGTCCTCGCCACCACCGCCGTCCCCGACCACCTCCGGGGTGCACTCAGCCGCTGGATGATCGAAGTGACCCCCGGCATGTTCGTCGGCACGCTCTCGGCCAAAGTCCGCGACGAACTCTGGAATGCCGCGAGTGCCGTTGTGGGCGATGGCGCTGCCGTCCTCATCCATCCGGACGACACCGAACAAGGCTTCTCGCTGCGGACAGCGGGAGAGCGCCGACGCCGCCCGGTCGACTTCGACGGCCTCACCCTCGTGGCCATGAGCCCGAAGGAAGACCCACGTGCCGCTCAAGAGCCGGTCGAAGAAATCTGGCCGGAGGGCTGGTAAAACCGCAGGTCGCGAAGTGTCCTCCCCACGCACGTGGGGGTGCTCCGTACGCGAGCGCGAAGGGCTGCGCCGCGTACCTGTCCTCCCCACGCACGTGGGGGTGCTCCGACGTACACGATCTCCGTGTACGTGTGGGTGCCGTCCTCCCCACGCACGTGGGGGTGCTCCGGTGTAGACGGTCGGCACCCGGACGGTGGCGGTGTCCTCCCCACGCACGTGGGGGTGCTCCGGTGGCCAACCGCGAGATCGGACGCTGGATTCCGTCCTCCCCACGCACGTGGGGGTGCTCCGCGCTCGGGTCTGCCGGTGTCGCGGGTTCCGCTGTCCTCCCCACGCACGTGGGGGTGCTCCGGCGCTCGACGTGCTCGACGAGTTCCTGTCGCTGTCCTCCCCACGCACGTGGGGGTGCTCCGGCACGCGAGGCGACCAAGGAGCGCGACGCTCTGTCCTCCCCACGCACGTGGGGGTGCTCCGGACATCGCGGAGCGCCGAACGATCGGAGATTACTCCTCCCCACGCACGTGGGGGTGCTCCGGGAATACCACCGGTATCCTCTTTCGACTCAACGTCCTCCCCACGCACGTGGGGGTGCTCCGGAGACGGTGATGTCGGATATCCCTGACGGGCTCCTCCCCACGCACGTGGGGGTGCTCCGGACGGCGACCCCGTGCGGACGTGGACCAAGGTGTCTTCCCCATGCACGTGGGGGTGCTCCGGGCTTGGGCGAGTCCGCCGAGAAGTAGGCGCCGTCCTCCCCACATGAGTGGGGGTGTCAGCGTGCCGGCAAGGGCAGGGTGACGTCCGCGTTGCCGGTGCAGGGCGATGGCGTCCGTCGCAGCCCGAACACCAACGGCCCGGCCCTTCTGTGGGATGGACTGTCCGACCGGTTACAGACCGAAGCCCTGAAGGACCCGGCGCATGCCACGCCGGTCCTGGCTCTGTCGGCCTGGAGCAGCCACCAGGGCACGTGCACCTGTCGACACCAGCGGTCACGCCGTAATAGACCCTACGGTCGCTCCCCGGGTCCGGGGCGCTGTGCCGCAGGCCGATAACGATCATGTAACGGGAGCGAACCTTTTGCGGGGTGTCACTGCTCTCTCTCGGCATCGGCCCGCCGGGGCCAGGAGAGGACGTCGGATGAAGCTGGTGTGGAGGCGGGCGATAGAGGCCCGTGGGCTGCTGCTCGCCGCCGCTGTCGCGGCACTCGTCGCGGTCGCTTTGGTCACCGGGCTCTCCGACTACAACCGCCGGGCGGTGGACGCGGGCGCCCGGGCGGTGCTCGACGCCGCCCCGGCCGAGGAGCGCAGCCTGCTGATCAGCGGCTCCGGCGGCGCCGACGCCGCCGCGTTCGCCGAGCGGGACCGGGCGGTACGGGAACAGTTCGCGAACGGGCTCGGCGGCGCGCCGGTCACCGTGGCCGCGAGCCGCGCCGGGACCGGGCGGGAGCTGACCGGGGACGTGGGCGCCGCCCGTACCGACGACGACCCGATGTTCGCCAACCTGGCCACGCTCGACGACCTGCCGGCGCACGCCGAACTGGCCGCCGGGGCGTGGCCGGTGCCCGGCAGCAACCCGTTGCAGGTGACGTTGCCGGAGAAGGTGGCCGCGCAACTGAGCCTGGAGGTCGGGGAGCGGGTCCCGCTGTACGACCGGGGCGCCGAACGCGCCGGCACCGTGGTGGTCGTGGGCACGTGGCGCCCCCGGGACGCCGCCGAGGCCTACTGGCGTCTCGCCCCCGGGGTGGGGGAGAGCCAGGGCGACGCGGAGATCACCTCGTACGGGCCGTTCGCGCTCGACCCGGCCGACTTCGCCCGTATCTTCCCGGGCTCCACGTCGGCGGCCTGGGTGGTCGACCCCGACCTGGTGGCGGTCGAGCCGGCCCGGCTGCCCGCCGTGACCACAGCGCTGGACGAGATCACCGGGAAGCTGCCCGAGGCCACCGGCCTGGGCTCCTCGACACAGCAGGTCAGCCACCTGGACCGGCTCGTCGACCGGCTCAGCCGGGCCGACCTGGTGGGCCGGTCCGCGCTGCTCACCCCGCTGCTGCTGATCGTGGTGCTCGGCGGGTACGCGCTGCTGCTGGTGGCCGCGCTGCTCAACGAGGACCGGCGGGCGCAGACCGCGCTATTGCGGGCCCGGGGCGCCGCCCGGGGGCAGATCGCCGGGCTGGCCGTACGCGAGGCGACGCTCGTGGTGGCGCCGGCGCTGCTGCTCGCCCCGGCGCTGACCGGGCAGGCGATCCGCTACCTGGGCGCGGACCTGGGGCTTGCCGACGGCGACCTGGCCCGGGTGTGGGTGGTGGCGGTCGGTGCGGCGGTCGGCTGC
Source organism: Micromonospora sp. Mcm103 (assembly GCF_024519755.1). Taxonomy (NCBI): domain Bacteria; kingdom Bacillati; phylum Actinomycetota; class Actinomycetes; order Micromonosporales; family Micromonosporaceae; genus Micromonospora; species Micromonospora sp. Mcm103. Next base: position 29,058 of record NZ_JALJRJ010000008.1, on the reverse strand, counting down.
CTGCTCGCCATGGTGCTGCCGGCGATGCGCCGGGCCGGCACGTACGTCGCCGACATGGCGGCCCGGTCCCGCCCTTCCCGGGGCGCGGCGGTGCAGCGGGCGAGCGTGGACATCGCGTTGGTGGCCCTCGCCGTGCTCGCCTGGACCCAACTGCGGCAGTACTCCTCGCCGCTGGCCGGCGCGAACGGCAGCCTCGGCATCGACCCGCTGCTGGCCGCCGCACCCACCATCGGCGTGCTGGCCGGCGCGGTGATCGCGCTGCGGCTGCTGCCGCCGACCACCCGGCTCGCGGAACGCTTCGTCGACCGGCGCACGTGGAACGCCACCATGTTCGGCATGTGGCAGGCGGGCCGCCGCCCGCACGCCGGCCCGGTGCTGCTGCTCGCGCTCGCCGTCGGCGGCAGCACGCTCGCCTGGTCGCTGGTGGCCTCCTGGGAACGCTCGCAGCGCGACCAGGCGCAGCACACGGTCGGCGCGGACCTGCGGCTGACGGAACGGGACGGCACCGCCCCCGCGGATCGGGCCGCCCAGCTGGCCGCCGTGCCGGGCGTGGACCGGGTGCTGCCCGCCTGGCGCGACGACGTACGTGTGGGCCGTGAGGCGCGCCCGGCGACCGTGGTGGCGTTCGACGCCGCCGCCGCGAAGGGGATGATCCGGCTCGACGACGCCGGCGGTGACGCGTCCACCGGCGCCCTGCTGGACCGGCTCGCGAACGGCCGGACCGCGCCGGCCGGCGGCGTCCTGCCCGAGGGGGCGAAGACGCTGTCCGGCACCGTGCGCACCCCGGTGGAGAGCATGTTCGACCGGCCCCGGGTGGCGGTGACCGCGTTGTTCACCACCGACGCCGGGGCCACCTGGCGGGTCCGGCTGGCCGAGGCCGGCGGGGACGGAAAGCCGGTGCGTTTCTCGGTGCCGCTGCCCGACAGCGGCGGCGTCCCGCTGCGCCTGGCCGGCGTCGAGGCCGACGGCGGCGACGCCACCGGCAGTTCCTATCGGCTGCTCCTGGACGAGCTGCGGCTCACCGACGCCGCCGGGGCGGCCCTGCCGGTGCCGGTGGAGGGGGCGTGGCGGGTGATCGACCCGGGCGCCGGGCCGCGCGACACCGCGAAGGCGAGCCCGACCCGGATCGACGGGACGCAGGGCTTCGACGTACCGGCCGGACTGTTGCAGTTCGCCCGGATCCCCTCGTCCCGGTTCGCGCTGGTGCCGCAGGCGCCGGACCGTCCGGTGCCGGTGCTCGTCACCCCCGGCGTGGCCGCCGCGATGAGCGTCAAGACCGGCGACACGGTCAAGCTGTCCGTCGCCGAGGTGACGCTCGAGGTCACTGTGGTCGGCCAGGTCGCCGCGATCCCCGGCACCGGGGGCGACGGGGTGCTGGTGGACCTGCCCACCGCCACCACGCAGCTCCTTGAGCGCAGCGGCGGCGTCCGGCCGGTGGCCGAGTGGTGGCTGCGCACCACGCCCGGCGGGCACACCGCCGCCGCCGACGCGCTCGCCTCGACCGGCGGCACGGTGCTGCTGGACCGGCGGGCGGTGGCCGCCGAGGCCGCCGAGGATCCGTACTGGCAGGGCGCGCGCACCGGGCTGCTGGCCGCCGCGCTCGGCTCGGTGCTGCTCGCCCTGGTCGGGCTGGCGGTCGACGTCTGGGCCACCACCCGCCGCCGGCTCACCGAGTTCGCGGTGTTCAACACGCTCGGCGCGAACACCCGGCTGCTGGCCCGCGCGTACCTCGCGGAACAGACGTTCCTGGCCGCGATCGGCGTCGGCGTCGGCATGCTCGTCGGTGCCCTCGTCGCGGCCACCATGGTGCCGCTGGTGATCCTCACCCCGGCCGCCGGCCGGCCGGTGCCCGAGGCGGTCTTCACAGTGCCCTGGGTGCCGATCGGGGCGACGGCCGCCGGGCTGCTGCTCGCCGCGCTCGCCTTCGCCGCCCTCATCACCACAGGCATCCGCCAGCGGGTCGCCGCCGCGCAGCTCCGGATCGGAGGAGAACGATGAGCCTTCCTGGTGCCGCGCGCCGGGTTCGCGCATACGGGGGGCAGTTCCTGCTGCTCGCCGTCCTGACCCTGGTGACCGCCCTGCTGATCACCGGCGTGCCCCGGGTCGCCGACCGGCTGACCGGGCAGGGGCTCACCGAGTACGTGGCCGGGCAGCCGGTGGCCCGCCGGGATCTCACCTACAGCACCGCGCCGACCGCGTTCCCGCCGACGACCAGGACCGCCGTGACCGGTCACGCGGCCGAGCTGGCGCGGATCGAGAACACGATGCCGGGCGTGGTCCGGGACACCGTCGGCCAGCGCTGGTACGTCGCCCAGACCGTGCCCGGACGGCTGCGCGGCCCGGCGCTGGCCCCCGAGAAAGGGCTCATCGACCTGCACCTGCGGGCCGGTACCGGCATCCGGGAGGCCGCCACCCTGGTCGACGGGCGGTGGCCCGAAAGCGGGATCACGCCGGCCGGCGCGGTCGAGGTGACGCTCGCCGAGACGATCGCCGGCACGCTCGGCGTGAAGACCGGCGACCGGTTCCTGCTCCTGATCCTCGACCAGGACGACAACGTGCTCAAGTCCCTCCCGGTCGCACTGGTCGGCGTGTGGCGGCCGAACGACCCGGCCGACGGCGTCTGGGACACGCTTCCGTCGATGCTGAAGCTCACCCCGCCCGAGGGCGACGGCGACCCGTTCGTGGGCGTCGCCTACACCGCCGACGGGGGCGTCGACGAGGCCGTCGCGACCGGCTGGCCGGTGAGCTTCGGCTGGCGGTACCGGATCGCCCCGGACCGGCTCGAACCGGGCCGCCTCGACGCGCTCATCGCCGGGGTCGACGGGCTGGAGCGCACCCGTCCCGCCGTGGCGACGCTCAGCCAGGGCGTGGACATCCCGCTGCGGCGCTTCGCCGACTCCCTCGCGGCCGCGCAGACCCTGCTCGCGGTCATCGCCGCCGGGCTGCTCGCCACGCTGGCCGGGCTGACGCTGCTCGCCGCCCGGCTGGCCGCGCGCCGCCGCCGCGCCGAGTTCCACCTGATCCGGGCCCGCGGCGGCTCGACCGGCGCGGTGCTGCGCCGCGGCCTGGCCGAATCGCTGCTGGTGCTGCCGGCCGCGGCCGGGATCGGCTGGCTGCTCGGCGGGCTGCTGCCCGGCACCGGTGCGTCGTGGCGCTGGGTGGTGATCGCCGGGCTCCTGGCCACGCTGCTGCCGCCGCTCGCCGCGCTCGCCGTCGGCCGCCGGGCCGGTAGCCGCGCCGACCTGGGCGGCCGGTCACCCGCCGTCCGGCTCACCGTCGAGGTGGTCGTGCTCGGGCTCGCCGTGCTCGGCGCGTTCCTGCTGCGCCGCCGCGGGCTCACCGCCGGTTCGGTGGACCCGCTGCTGGTCTCCGTACCGGTGCTGCTGGCGATCGCGGCGGCGCTGCTGGCGCTGCGCGCGTACCCCTGGCCGTTGCGGCTGGTCAGCCGCGTCGCCGCCCGGGCGCGTGGCAGCGTCGCGTTCCTCGGCACCGCCCGGGCGGGCCGGGCCGCGAGCACCGGGCCGCTCGTCGTGGTGGTGCTGGCCGTCGCCACCGCCGCGTTCTGCGGCGTGGTGGCGACCGGCATCGAGACCGGCCGGGACACCGCCGCCGCCCAGGCCGTGCCCGGTGACCTGCTGGTACGCGGGGAGCGCTTCACGCCGGACACCGCGGAGAAGCTGGCCGAACTGCCCGGGGTACGCGCCGTCGCGCCGCTGCTCACCGTGCCGGCCGAACGCCCGTACGCCGACCGCGCCGGACGCCCCGCCCCGATCACCGAGCTGCGCGTGGTGCTCGTGGACGGGGAACGGTTCGCCGACGTGGCACGGCAGGCTGGCGTACCGGTGGACGTGCCCGACCCGGTGCGGGCCCGCGCCGACGGGAGCACGCCGCTGCCGGCGCTGGTGTCCCCGGCGGTGGCCGAGGAACTGGCCGACGCCGGGCTCGCCGACGCCCGGGGCGAGCGGCCCGCCTGGCTGGACGTGCAGGGCAACCGGCTGCCGGTGCGGACCGCCGCCACGGTCGACGGGTTCGCGCTCGTCGGCGAGGGCGTACGCCGGTTCGTGGTGCTGCCGTGGCCGGCGTTGCCGGCCGACGCGCCGCACCAGCTCGCGCCCACCGGTTTCGTGCTCGCCGGGTCCGGCGTGGACGCGGCCGAGGTGGACCGGGTGGCGCGGGACGGGCAGCGGCGCTACCTGCGCATCGGCGGTGTCGACGCCGGGGACAAGGCCCGCGCGCCGGAGGTGACGACCCGGGCGGCCGTGCGCGCCGACCTGGGCGGCACCGGCGTGAACGGCCTGCTGGTGTTCGGCTTCGTGCTCGGCGCCGGAGGCGGCGCCGCGCTGGGGCTGCTCGGACTCGCGCTCGCGGTGCTCGCCGGGGCCCGCTCGCGCGGGCAGGTGCTGTCCCGGCTGCGCACGATGGGCCTGTCCCGCCGGCAGTGGCGCGGCCTGCTGATGGTGGAGCTGACGCCGCTGGTGCTGGTGTCGGTGCTCACCGGGGCGGTGGTCGGCGCGTTGCTGCCGCTGCTGCTCACACCGGTGCTCGGGCTGCCCGCCTTCACCGGGGGCGTGGAGGTGCGCCCGAGTTTCGAACCCGGCCTGGTGGCCGGGGTGTCGGTCCTGGCCATGCTGGCCCTCGGCTTCGCGATCACCGTGGAAGCCGTGAACAACCGCCGGTTGCGCCTCGGCGAGGTGCTGCGGCTCGGAGAGGAGAGCTGACATGACCGCGACCGCTTCCGGCCACCCGGGCCCGGCGCGTCTCACGCCGCGTGACGAACCGTCGTCGGCCGTACCGGACCTGGCGTCGCTGCAACAGCGCGCCGCCCAGCGGGCCGCCGAACGGGCCGGTGGGCGCGACCGGCTGCGCGGGCACATCGTCTGCGACGGCCTGGTGCGCATCTTCAAGACCGAAGGCGTCGAGGTCGTCGCGCTCCAGGGCCTCGACCTGGTCATCGACCGGGGCGAGCTGGTCGCGATCGTCGGCGCGTCCGGCTCCGGCAAGTCGACGCTGCTGAACATCCTGTCCGGGCTGGACACCCCGACCGCCGGCATCGCCCGGGTCGCCGACTACGACCTGCTGTCGCTGTCGAACAAGCGGCGGCTGGCGTACCGGCGGGACGTGGTCGGGTTCATCTGGCAGCAGACCGGCCGCAACCTGCTGCCGTACCTGACCGCGCTGGAGAACGTGGAACTGCCGATGAAGCTGGCCGGACGGGCCGGCGGGGGACGCAAGCGGCGGGAACGGGCCCGCGAGCTGCTGGACATGGTGGGCGTCGGCTACTGCGCGGACCGCCGGCCGGGCCAGATGAGCGGCGGCGAGCAGCAACGCTGCGCGGTCGCCGTGGCGGTCGCCAACGACCCGGAGATCCTCTTCGCCGACGAGCCGACCGGTGAGCTGGACGAGGCCACCGGCGCCGAGGTCTTCGCCGCGCTGCGCACCATCAACGCCGAACTGGGGGTCACCATCGTGGTGGTCACCCACGACCACGCCGTGGCCGGCCAGGTCCGCCGTACCGTCGCGATCCGCGACGGCCGGACCGCCTCCGAGGTACGCCGGACCGCACGCGTCACCGCCGACGGCGGCACCGAGATGGTCAGCGAGGAGTACGCGGTGCTCGACCGCACCGGCCGGATGCAACTGCCGGCGCAGTTCGTGGAGGCGCTGTCCCTGCGCGACCGGGTCCGGCTCAACCTGGAACCCGACCACGTCGAGGTGCGCCCCGGCGACCGGACGCACGCCGAGGAGAGTGAGTGATGACCGACCAGACAGTGGTGCTGCCGGCGGAGCCGGGGACGGCCGTCGACGACGTGGTCCGGGTCGAGGGGGTGAGCCGCACCTTCGGCAAGGGGGAGCACGCCGTGCACGCCGTACGGGACGTCTCGTTCACTGCGGGACGCGGCGAGCTGGTCGCCGTCCGGGGCCGCTCCGGCGCCGGCAAGACCACGCTGCTGAACCTGGTCGGCGGCCTGGACCGGCCGGACGCCGGGCGGATCCGGGTGGCCGGGCACGACGTCACCGCCGCGGGTGAGCGGGAGCTGCTGTCGCTGCGCCGGGGCACCATCGGGTTCGTGTTCCAGACGTTCGGCCTGGTGCCGATCTTGTCCGCGGCGGAGAACGTCGGGGTGCCGCTGCGGCTGGCGAAGGTGCCGGCGGCCGAGCGGGAGCAGCGGGTGGCGGTGCTGCTGGAACTCGTCGGGCTGGGTGGGCACGCGGCGCAGCGCCCGTACGAGCTGTCCGGCGGCCAGCAGCAGCGGGTGGCGGTGGCCCGGGCGCTGGCGAACGAGCCGGACCTGCTCATCGCCGACGAGCCGACCGGTCAGCTCGACTCCGAGACCGGCCGGTCGATCATGGACCTGCTGCGCGCTGTGGTGCACGCCCGGGGCATGACAGCGCTGGTCGCCACGCACGACCCGGCGCTGATCGAGCTGGCCGACCGTACGGTCACACTGCGCGACGGCCGGCTGGTGTCGGAGGACTGATCCGGGTGCCGGGCCGCGCGCCTTCGGGCGGCGGCCCGGTGCCGGGTCAGAGCGCCAGCTTCATGCCCTCGTGGCTGGCCACGAAGCCCAGGTCGCGGTAGAACCGGTGCGCGTCGGCGCGCTGCTTGTCGGTGGTGAGCTGCACCAGCGCGCAGCCGTGCTCCCGGGCCCGGTCGATCGCCCAGCGCATCATCGTCCGGCCCAGCCCTCGGCCGCGCCGGTCGGAACGGACCCGCACGGACTCGATCAGGCAGCGTTCGGCGCCGTGCCGGCCCAGCCCCGGGATGTACGTGAGCTGGAAACAGCCCACCAGCTCCCCGCCGTCGTCGGCCACGATCAGATGGTTGCGCGGGTCCGCGTCCAGGTCGGCGAAGGCCCGCTCGTACGCCTCGTCCACCTCGGGCAGGTCGCGGGTGCGGCCCAGCACGTCGTCGGCGAGCAGCGCGAGCACGGCGGGCAGGTCGGCGCGAACCGCCTCCCGGAAGATCACCTCGGTCACCGGGCCAGCCTGGCACAGCGCCGCGCGCCGGTGCGGCCCGGGCGGCGTCCCGTCGCGTCGCCCGGTCGTGCCGCCCGGTTGCGTCGCCCGAATGCGTCGCCCGAATGCGCCGTCCGGGTCGCGTCGCCTGGTTGCGCCGTCAGTGGTCAGCGGTCGTCCAGCCAGCTCCGCAGCGCCCACCACCAGTGCACGGTCTCCGGCACCGTGCACCGCGCCCCCTCCTCGACCGGTGGCCCGCCGGTCAGCTCCCGCAGCCGCCGCAGCCGGTAGCGCACCGTGTTCGGGTGGACGTGCAGCTCGGCGGCCGTCTGGTCCAGCCGCTGGCCGTGGTGCAGCCAGGCGAGCGCGGTGCCCGCCAGCTCCCGGTGGAACTCGTCGGCCGGGTCGAGCGCGCCGAGCAGCGTGCCGCGCAGCAGTTCGGCCAGCAGCGGCTGGGCGGCGAGCGCGGTCTCCCCGGCCAGGTCGGTGACCTGATGCAGCCCGCGCAGCCGCCGGTTCGCCGCCGTGGCGAGGGCCGCCAGGCAGAGCGCGTACATGGCCGGGGCCCGCGCCAGCGGCTGCGCGGGCGCCACCAGCGTCAGCAGGTCGGCCGGTACGGCGTCGGGCGGTCGCGGCAGCAGCCCGGCCAGCCGGTCCCCGACCGTGCCGAGCAGGCCGCCCCGCGCGGTGAGCTGCCGGTGCAGCGCGTACGCCCGAACCGGGTCCGGTGGCGCGGCCACCAGGCAGTGGTAGCGCCCGTCCGGCCGCAGCCCGAACCGGGTCAGCTCGGTCGGGGACAGGCCCGCGGGGCCGTCGCGCAGCAGTCGCCGCAGCAGGTGCGCCCGAGCCGCCGCGCCGGTACGGGCCAGCTCCCGCTCAGCGCCGCGGTGCCCGTCGACCACCGCCCGCTCCACCGCCGCGGCGTACCGGCCGATGGTGAGCAGCCCCTCCAGCAGCACCTCGTCGGGGATGCCGGCGGCGCGGCCGTGCCGGACCACCAGCTCCACCGCGCGGTCCCGCCCGGCCTGCACCCCGCGCAGCAGCCCGGCGACGGAGACGCCCTGCGCGGCCCGGTCCGCGCCCAGCCGGCGGGCCTCGGCGAAGTCGCGTCCGGCCGGGTCCTCACGGCGTTCCAGCGCGCCCAGGCCGCTGGTCAGCAGCAGCACGACCTGGCGGCGTACCTCGTCGGCCGGCAGCCGGGCCACCTCGGGGGAGTCCGCGCGGGCCGCCCGCGCCACCTCGTCGACGGCGGCCGGATCGGCGGACAGGTCGCGCAGCAGCGCGCCGAACGTCGGGGCCTGTCCGATCCGGGTCATCGGCGTCCGCCGCCCTCCGGTTGTCGACGCGGCACAACCGGGCCGCGCGGGCGTTGGCGTCGGGTCCCTAGCCCGGGCGGGCGGCCGGTTGCTCTCCTGGTTGTTACCGCAAGGTAACACCGCTCGCGCCACTGAGAAACGTCGATGTCGTACCGGCTGCCAGGAGGCGTCCATGACACCCGTGCCACAGCACCCGTCCCGTACCCGCCGCCGTGCCGGCCTGGCCGTGCTGGCCGCGCTCGCCCTGGTCGCGCCGGCGCCGCTGGTGACCGCGCCCGCGCCGGCCGCCGCCGCGGCGGCGGCGCTCCAGGAGGTGATGTTCGTCGGCAACAACTGGGACGGCACCGCCGACGTGATCCGGTCCCGCGGCGACTACGCCAGGCTCGGCCGGATCAACGTGATCCCGGACCGCGCCGCGCGGCTGCGCGAGATCTACCTCAACCCGATCAAGCTGGCGTTCTTCCTCGGCATCCGGCAGGGCCCGGGGGAGGGCCACGACCAGCTCATCGACGACATGTACACCACGCCGGACGGCACCGCGCTCGTGGTGTCCCGGCCCAGCTTCGCCGACGTCGTCTCGATCGACCTGGCGACCGGCGCGCTGCGCTGGCGGTTCCCGGTCTCCGGCTACCGCGCCGACCACATGGCCGTCTCGCCGGACGGCACCCGGGTCGCGGTCTCCGCCTCCACCTCCAACACGGTGCACGTGCTGGACATCCGCACCGGCGCGCAACTCGGCTCTTTCGGCGCCGGCGACAAGCCGCACGAGAACATCTACACCGACGGCGGCACCCGGCTGTGGAACATGTCCATCGGCGAGGTAAACACCGACCTGGACGCGCCGTGGCTCGACTGGACCAAGGGCGACCGCCGGATCACCGTCGCCGACACCGGCACGTACCAGGTGGTCAAGGTGATCGACATGCGGGACCGGCTGGACGCCGCCGGCCGCCGGGACCTCTCCGACGCGGTCCGTCCCGCCGTGTTCACCCCCGACGGCAGCCGGCTCTACTTCCAGGTGTCCTTCTTCAACGGCCTGGTCGAGTACGACGTGGCCACCGACCGGGTCACCCGCGTCGCCACGCTGCCGAAGAACCCGGCCACCAGCGAGGACCGCACCACCTGGGTCAACGACTCCCGCCACCACGGCCTGTCGATGAGCCCCGACGGCACCCGGATCTGCGTCGCCGGCACCATGGACGACTACGCCACGGTGCTGGACCGGGCCACGCTGCGGGAGGGGCCGCTGGTGCCGGCGAGCAAGCCGTACTGGGCCACCGTCAGCGGGGACGGCCGGGACTGCGTGATCTCCGAATCCGGCGCGGATCAGGTCACCGCGATCAACTTCGCGACCGGGCAGAAGGTCGCGAGCGTCCCGGTCGGCGACCACCCCCAGCGCGTCCGAATCGGGCACATCGCGGAGGGCTGGACGCCCCCGGCCGCCGGCTGACCGCCGGCGTTCGACCGGCCGGCGTCCGGCTCCCGGCCGCCGGCCGGACCGTCACCGGGCGGGGCAGCGCAGCCCCTCCCGGGGGACGGTCAGCGAGATCAGGTACGCGTCGACCGCCGAGGTCACGCACGACGTCTGCGGGTAGGCGGTGTGCCCCTCGCCCTCCCAGGTGAGCACTCGTCCCACGCCGAGCATCGACGCGAGCGCCGGTGTCTGCTCGTACGGCGTGGCCGGGTCACCAGTGGTGCCTACGACCAGGATCGGCGGCGCGCCGTTCGCCCGGCCGGTCGGGTACGGATCCCGCTCACCGGGCCACTCCACGCAGCCCAGCATCCCCACCGCCAGGGCGGGACCGAACAGCGGGTACTTCTGCCGCCACTGCGACTGCAACGAGCGGACCTGCTCGCGGGACGGCTTCTCGGTCTCGTCGGCGCAGTTGACCGCCAGGTTGGCGTCGAACAGGTTGGAGTAGTGCCCGTCCGGCTCGCGGCCCGCGTACGAGTCGGCCAGCTTGAACACGCCGTCCGGGTCGCCGCCCTGCAGGTCGTCGATCGACCGGGCCAGCTCCTGCCAGCCCTGCTCGGTGTAGAGCGAGGAGATCACCGCGTAGAAGACCCAGCCCGCGGTGGCCTTGCGGCCGTCCTGCGCGCGGACCGGGGAGACCTTCGCCTTGGCGATCGCGTCGGTGACCGCGCCCCGGGCGTCCGGAGCGATCGGGCAGCGGCCGGCGTTCGCCGCGCACCAGTCGGCGAAGTTGTCGAACGCCCGCTCGAAGCCCTTCGCCTGGCTCTCCGACCCGGCGATCAGCTTCTGCTGCGGGTCGACCGCGCCGTCGAGCACCAGGGCGCGCACGCGCTGCGGGTAGAGCTGCGCGTAGGTCGCGCCGAGCAGCGTGCCGTACGAGTAGCCGAGATAGGTCAGCTTGTCGTCACCGACCGCCGCGCGGACCGCGTCCATGTCCCGCGCGGCCTGCTCGGTGCCGTAGAGCGGGAGCTGGTCGCCGTACTTCGCGCCGCACCGCTCGCCGATGCGCCGGTTGAGACCGACGAATCCGTCGAACGACGACTGGCTCTCCGGGTCGGGGTCGTAGCCGAAGCTGGCGTCCAGGTCGGCGTCGGAGATGCACTTGACCGGGCTGGACCGGGCCACCCCGCGCGGGTCGAAGCCGACGATGTCGAACCGGTCCGTGATCGCCGTCGGCAGGCCGCCGAACGCCGGGCCGAAGGACAGGTAGACGGCGGTGTCGACGCCGGACGCGCCGGGACCGCCCGGGTTGATCACCAGGGAGCCGATCCGGTCGCGCTGCTTGGTCGAGCGGGCCCGGATCAGCGCGATCTCGAACGTCTCACCGGCGCCCGGCCCGGCGGTCGCGCCGGTGGTGGCCCCGGTGCCCCAGTTGCGCGGCACCGCGATCCGGGCGCAGTCGTAGCGCATGTCCGCCGCGCCCCGGCCGACCAGCTCGTCGGGCACCTCCGGGCAGGCCCGCCACTCCGGTGCGGTACCCGGCGGGGCGGCCTCGCCCTCGCTCTCGGCGCGCGGGGCGAACGCCGGCAGCGTGCAGCCGGCGGTGAGTACCACCGCCGCGACGAACGCGGCCAGGACGGGCCGGAACCGGCGGGTCCGGTCGGGGAAGCGGGTCACGTGGGCGCCCTCCATGATCGTGTCGACCGTCAGGCTACGCCCGGCCGCGGGTGTCACCGACCGTCGCCGCCGGATCGCCGCGCAGCACCTCGTCGACGTCGTAACGGATCGGGCGGTCGAGCTGGCCGTAGTCGCAGGAGCGGGGATCACGGTCGGGACGCCAGCGCACGAACCGGGCGGTGTGCCGCAGCCGGTCGCCCTCCATCGCGTCGTACGCCACCTCGACCACCAGCGCCGGGCGCAGCGGCTCCCACTCCAGGTTCTTGCCGCCGGTCCACCGGCTGACCCCGCCCGGGATGCGCTGACCCCGCTCGTGGTCGCCGTGCACCCACGGGTGCTCGCCGCCGACGTCGCGGTAGGGCTCCAGCTCGTCGAGCAGCTCCTTGCGGCGGGCCATGGTGAACGAGGAGCTGACGCCGATGTGGTGCAGCACGCCGTCGTCGTCGTAGAGGCCGAGCAGCAGCGAGCCGACCACCGGACCGGACTTGTGCCAGCGGAAACCGGCCACCACCGCGTCCATCGTGCGCGCGTGCTTGACCTTGGACATGAGCCGCTTGCCCGGCTCGTACGGCAGGTCGGCCGGCTTGACGATCAGCCCGTCCAGCCCGGCGCCCTCGAACACGTCGAACCAGCGGCGGGCCGTCTCCGGGTCGGTGGTCACCTGGGTCACGTGCACCGGCGGGCGCACCTTGGACAACGCCTGCTCCAGCCGCTCCCGCCGCTGCGGATAGGGCTGGTCGATGAGCAGCTCGTCGTCGATCGCCAGCAGGTCGAACGCGACGAAGTCGGCCGGCGTGGTCTCGGCCAGCAGCTTCACCCGGGAGGCGGCCGGATGGATGCGCTGGGCCAGCAGCTCGAAGTCGAGCCGCGGCTGCCCGCCCGGGCCGTCCCGCCGGATCACGATCAGCTCGCCGTCGACCGCGCAGCGGGCCGGGAGCTGCCGGCGGGCCTGCTCGACCACCTCGGGGAAGTAGCGCGTCATCGACTTGCCGCCCCGGCTGGCCAGCTCGACCTCGTCGCCGTCGCGGAACACGATGCAGCGGAAGCCGTCCCACTTCGGCTCGTAGGTCAGGCCGGCATCGGTCGGCAACTGGGCCACGCTCTTGGCGAGCATCGGCTCGACCGGAGGGTTGATCGGCAGGTCCACGGCGACCAGTCAACCAGACCCCACCGACAGTGGTGGCGCAGATCACCGCCGGTGGCCGGGCGGCGTGTCCCGCACCGGCCGCGTTCGTCACCACCGCCCGAATGGTGAAACCGCAGGTCAGAGCTACCGTCGCGGCGTGCCGGAGTGGATTTGCGAATGCTGCGGGCGCTGGCGGGTCAGCGTCGAGTTGATCCGTGGCCGCTACCGCTACCGGCTGGCGCACCGCTATCCGCCGGAGCACGGCGGCGGCGTGAACGTCCTCGGCGAGGTCGGCTCGGTCACCGAGCTGGAGCGCCTGCTGAAGCGCTACGCCCCGGTCACCCTGGCCGACCTCCACGAAGCCGCCTGACCCTCCGGCCGGCCCGGCGAACCGCCGATCTTGGAGTTGTGGCACCTCACAAATCCCGCCGAACGGACATCCTGGGCGCCACAACTCCAAGATCGAGGCGAGCGGGCGAGCGGGCGAGCGGGCGAGCGGGCGAGCGGGGCGAGGGGCGGCGAGTGGGGCGGCGCGGGAGCGGAGCGCGGGCATAGCCTGGGGGGACCGTCCACGGGGGAGGAACGCCGATGCGGTTCACCGAGTCCGTCGAGATCGCCGCCGACGTCGAGCGGGTCTGGGAAGTGCAGAGCGACGTCGAGCGCTGGCCGGAGTGGACACCGTCGGTCACCGCCGCCCGCCGGCTGGAGCCCGGTCCGCTGCTCCTCGGTTCGACAGCCCGGCTGGAGCAGCCCCGGCTGCGCCCGGCGGTCTGGCGGGTCGTGGAGATCTATCCCCCGTACTCGTTCGCGTGGGAGTCGGCGAGCCCCGGCGTGCGTACCCGTGGTGAGCACCGGCTGGTGCCGCTCGACGACGGGCGCACCCGGGCCGAGCTGGTCCTGGTGCAGACCGGGCCGCTGGCCTGGCTGATCGGACTGCTCGGCGGGTCGATGATGCGCCGCTATCTGCGGCAGGAGGCGGACGGGCTCAAGCGCCGCTGTGAGCGGAACTGACCGTCTTCTCCAGCACGGCGAGGCGGTTGCCGTTCTCATCCGGCCGGTGTGCCACCACCCGGTAGCCGCGGCCCGCGTACAGGGACAGGTTCGCCGCGCTGTCCGCGCCGGTGAACAGCGCGAACCGGGTCACCCGGCCGGCGCAGGCGTGCTCGACGGCGTCCAGCAGCCGCCCGCCGACGCCCCGGCCCTGCTGGTCGGGCGCGACCGAGAGGCGGCCCACGTGTGCGGTGTCGCCGTCGAGGCGGGCGCGTACCGAGCCGACCAGGCGGGTGCCGCGCCGGGCGGCGAGCACCACGTCCGGCCCGGTCAGCGCCGCCCGCACCTCGTCCAGCGTCTCGGTCAACGGCGGCAGGAACACGTCGCGGTAGCGCTGCGCCTCCACCAGGTACGCGGCACGCTGCACGGTGAGGATCTCCCCGGCGTCGGCGAGGCCGGCGGGGGCGATGGTCACGTCGGTCACCGGCTCAGCTCACCACAGCGCTCCCGGGCGGCCGTACGCTGGCGGGGGTGTTCCCATGAGCGTGGAGGTGACAGGCGTGCCGGAGCTGACGTACCCGGAGGTGGGCGCGACCCGCGACGGCGGCCTGCCGGCCGGTTACCACCACCTGCGCCACCGGGTCCGGCTGCCGGACGGCGGTTTCCCGCTGGCGGCGGACGCGGTGCTGGGCTGGCGGCTGCACCGCGCCGCAGGCGTGGTGATGCGCGCGGACGCGCCGCGCGCCGCCCCCGGGGTACGGGTCACGCCGGGGGTCGGTGTCGGCCCGGTGCGGCTGTGGGGGCCGACCGAGGTGGTGTGGACGGTGGACGAGCCGGATCGGGCCGGGTTCGGCTACGGCACGCTGCCCGGGCACCCGGAGGTCGGTGAGGAGGCGTTCCTGGTGACCCGGGGCGCCGACGGCGTCTGGTTCGAGGTGACCGCGTTCAGCCGCCCGGCGCACTGGTACGTGCGGGCCGGCGGGCCGGTCGTGCTCGGTTTCCAGCGGGCGTACGCCTGGTGGCTGGGGCGCACGCTGCGGCGGCTGTGCCGGCGGCGCTGAGCGGTCAGTAGCGGGCGAAGGAGCGGATCGGGGCGCGCGGACCGTACTTCGGCGCCTGCACGCCCGCCGCCTCCAGCAGCACGCACACCCGGCCGCGGTGGCCCCGGAACGGCTCCAGCAGCGCCAGCATCCGGGCGTCGTCGCCACGCGGCTCGCCGGCCAGCGCCCAGGCGACGGTGTTCGGCACGTGGTAGTCGCCGACGCTGACCGCGTCCGGGTCGCCGTACGCGATGCGCACCACCTCGGCGGCGGTCCACGGCCCGATACCGGGGATCGCGGTGAGCCGCCGGGTGGCCTCGGCCGAGTCGGCGCAGCGTTCCAGCCGGTCCGCGACGGCCGCCGCGCGGCGCAGCGTGTCGGCGCGCCGCTGCTCGACCCCGAACGGGTGGAACACCCAGTACGGCGTGGCCGCCACCGCGGCCGGCTCCGGCGGCAGCAGCAGGGGTTGCAGCGGGCCGGGGGCGGGCTCGCGGAAGTGCCGCACGGTGGCGGCGTACGCCCGGTACGCCTCCTTGCCGGTGACCTTCTGCTCGAAGACGGCCCGCAGCAGCCGGGGGAAGATCTGGCCGGTGGCGGGCATCCGCAGCCCGTGGTGCGTGTGCGCGAGGCGGGCCACCAGCGGATGCGCGCCGGCGAGCGCCGCGAACCCGGTCAGGTCGTCGCACAGCCCGGCGATCCGGTCGGCCCGCTCGACCACCCAGCCGGCGCCCGGGCCGTACCCCTCGGCGGTCAGTTCGCCGGCCTCCGGGCGCAGCGCCAGCGTGGCCGGGCCGTCCGGGGTGCGGGTGGCCCACCAGAACGTGCCGGCGGCGATCCGCGCGCACGGGTCGTACGGGCTGAACGTGAGCGCCCGCACCGACGGGGCCAGGCGGTAGCCGGCCGGCGGGCGCAGCGTACGGCGGGCGTCGGGCGAGGTCACCAGGCCACTCTGCCACGCGGCCCGGCCGTGACGCCGGGCACGCCTGGCCGGGAGGCGGGCCGATGCCGGTGCGGCCCGCCTCCCGGGGTTCGCGACGATGACCGGCCGCGCCCTCCCCGGCAGCGACCGGTCACCGTGTCCTGGTGCGTCAGTACGAGTAGTCCGAGCCGCCACCGGAGGAGCTGCCGGCCGCGGGCGGCGCGACCGCCTTGGGCGTGCCGGTCGGCAGGCAGGTCAGGTTCTTCTTGCCGTTCGGGTCGACCACGAACCAGGTGCCGCCGACGCCCTGGCCCTTCCACTGGCCGGGCTTCTTGTCGCCGATGTAGCGGTAGACCGGCCAGCCGCCGATGGTGAGCTGCCGGGTGCCGTCCTGGCGGGTGATGGTGCCGACCTTGTCGTCGGAGACGCCCTGCAGCTTCGGGTTGCCGTCGGTGAGCGACGGCGGCCAGACCTCGGCGCACTTGTCCACGCAGTTGGACTGCGGCGGATCGTCGGAGTCCTTGTCGAACCGGTACAGCACCCAGCCGTCCTGGTCGGTGACGACGCGGCCCATCCGGGGCAACTTCTTGCCGACCAGCTCGTCGGTGATCTTCACGTTGGCCGGGGGCGCCTTGTCCGCTACCGGCTCCTCCTCGGGAGCCGCCGACGCCTCCGGTTCGGCCGCCGCGGTGGGTTCGGCCGCGGCGACGGCGACCGGCTCGGCCGCGCCCGAGTTCGCCCCGTTGTAGCCCGCTGGGGCGCAGGCCGTAAGTGCGACCATCGCGCTCGCGACGATGACGGTCGTCCGCTTGTGGTGTGCCACGTGCCCTCCTCGTTCTTGGCAGTTCGCCGAGTAGTACGGGCGCGGCGCTGTCAAGGTTGAACCCGCAGGGGTGGCACATTTCACAGTGGACCGATTGAACCGATGGGCGTCGCCGCGCGTGCGTCAGCACGAGGGGGTCCGCCGGCCGGGCACGACACGACGGCGCCGGGTGGCCCAGCCACCCGGCGCCGCTTCGCGTTCGATCAGATGTCGTCCACCGTCACCAGCGTGCTGGCCACCCCGTTCGCGTCGACCGACTGCACCTGGAGCTTTTCGATGTCTCGCACCGGGGTCCACGTGGACGCGCTCAGCTCCAGCGGAAGCTGGTTCTGGTTCGTCCCGTAGCCGCCGACCGGCACCGACCAACTGGAGATCACCTCGCTGGTGGCGTCCTTGCGGACCACCACCAGCCGGCACGTGCGCGGCCCCGGCAGGCGGCTGAGCTGCACCGCGATCTGCGTGCCGTACTCCTTGCGGGCCAGCCACATCGTGGTCTGCACGCCCGTCCCCGGGTCGGTCGCGTTGTGCTGGTCGCCCTCGATGGGCTTCTCCCCGCCGACGCCCGGGTCGTTCGGATTGCCCGGCTCGCCGCTCGGCGCGACGCTCGGCGCGGCCTGCGTCGGCACCGCCTGTGGCGGCGCGGGATCGTCGCCGAGCATCCCGGCGGCGACCCCGCTCAGGCCGCCGAACACCACCACTGCCGCCGCTGTGGCCAGCAACTGCCGCACCCGGGTACGACGCCGGTCCCGCCGTACCGCCACCAGCGTCCGGTCCAGCAGCGCCGGATCGGTGTGCGTCTGCTCCAGCGCGGCCATCGCCTCGCCGTCGATGCCGGAGAGCAGCCCCACCACCGGGACCATCGTCTCCAGTTCCGCAGCGCAGGCCCAGCAGGTGGCCAGATGCTCCTCGAACCGCTCCGCGTCCTGCGCGTCCAGCACGCCGAGCGCGTACGCGGCGACGTCCATGTGATCGGCCCGGCTCATTCGGTCACCCCCCTCTCCTGCAGAGCCGTGCGCAGCGCGCGCAGCGCGTAGTAGACCCGCGACTTGGCGGTACCCAGCGGAAGCCCCAACTCCTCGGCCGCCTCCGGCACGGTGCGTCCCCGGAAGTACGTCGCCACCAGGATCTCCCGGTGCGACTGGCTCAGCGTACGCAGCGCGTCCGCTACGGTCATCGTGCGCAGCACCCGGTCGGTGCTGTCCGACTCGGCGAACATGGTGAGATCCCGGTCGTACGTCTCGGGCGGGCGGGCCTGCTCGCTGCGGTGCTCGTCGATGGCGATCCGCCGGGCCACCGTGACCAGCCACGGGCGCAGCGAGCCCTGGCCCTGCACGCCGAGCCGGTGCGCGTTGCGCCACGCCCGCAGCAGCGTCTCCTGCACGATGTCCTCGGCGCGCTGCCGGTCCCCGCCGGTCAGGCGCATCACGAACATCAGCAACGGGCCGGCGTGCTCGGCGTACAGCAGGCGGATCAGCTGGTCGGAGTGGCTGGCCTCGGCGGAGGTCGCCTGGTGGCGTCCGGGAGCGGGTCGCGGCGGCACCGGGTCATTCTGGCGATCGGCGGACCGGGCGTCGACCCCCCGGCCCGAACGCGAGGCGCGCGAGTGTGGTTGTGCCCGGGCGAACATCCACTCGGGCCGCGCCACTTCGCCGTGCCAGCCGGCCGCCACCGCATGCATGCAGACCTCCGCTGTCCAATGACATCAGCCGGCCCCCCACGGGCATGGCCGCCCGGTGATACGCAGCGATCAGCCGATCGGATCAACGTTTGACGGAAAAAATTCCCGGCGGCGGGGGAGTGGAGTCGACGGCGTCCGCGTCGTGCACCACCGCCGCGCCGCCGGTGAAGCGGTCCAGCTCGGCACCGGCGAGCACCCGGCCGGGGAACCAGTCGCCCGCCGCCCGCCGGGTCAGCTCCGGCACCGGCGGCTCCACCCGGGACGCCACCAGCACCAGGTTGCCGTAGCGCCGGCCGCGCAGCACCGCCGCGTCACCCACCAGGCAGGCCCGGGGCAGCACGGTTCGCACCGTCGCGACCTGGGCGCGGGCGTGCCGCAGCGGCGGGCCGTCGGCCACGTTCGCCAGGTAGCTGCCGCCGGGCGCGAGTACCCGGGCCACCTCGGCGGCGTACTCCACCGAGGTCAGGTGCGCGGGGGTACGGGCACCGGCGAACACGTCGGCCACGATCACGTCGTACGCGCCGTCCCGGCTCGACGTCAGCGTCGCCCGCGCGTCGGCCACCCGGACCTTCAGGCGCGGATCCGACGGCCAGGGCAGCTCACGACGGACCAGCTCCACCAGCGCGCCGTCCACCTCGGACACCCGCTGCGTCGAACCGGGCCGGGTGACCTGCACGTAGCGGGGCAGGGTGAGCGCGCCGCCACCCAGGTGCAGCACCCGCAGCGGCGTCCCGGCCGGCGCCACCAGGTCCAGCGCGGCGGCGAGCCGCCGGACGTACTCGAACTCCAGGTGCGACGGGTCGGTCAGGTCCACATGCGACTGCGGCGCGCCGTCCAGCAGCAGCGTCCAGGAGCCCGCACGGTCGGCGTCCGGCACCAGCTCGGCCCGGCCGGTGTCGACGTCGGCCACCACCCGGTCGGAGTCGCGTCGCCGGCCCATCAGCGCCGCATCCCACGCGCCGCGGCGGTGAGCACCCGGTGCAGCAGCCGCGCATCGCCGAGCATCCCGCGCAGCCGGCGTTCCAGCCCGGCGATCGGCACCAGGTTCTGCGGGGCGCGCGGATCCTTGTACGGGGTGGAGGCGAACCGGGGCAGCGTCACCAGCGACAGGTCGGCCAGCGCGATCGCCTCCGGCACGGTCAGGTCGGCCGAGCACTCCACCCGCACGATGCCCGCCCACGGCGCGCCCGCGCGTACCGGCAGCCGCAGATACCACGACCAGCCGCCCCACGCCGTGCCCAGCCGGAACACCGGGCAGCGCTCGCCCGGCGCCAGCCCGGTCACCACGGCGGTGAGCCGCCCGTCGAGGTATTGGCTGTGCTGCGTCTTGATGTACCCGAGCGTGCGCGGCAGGTTGCGCCGGCTGCGCAGCGGCCCGTCCACCACCAGCAGGTCGCCGTCGGTGCGTACCGCGTCGGAGACGGCCACCTCCAGCGCGGTCAGCGGCGCCTGCACCGCCGCGGGCAGCTTGCTCAGCTCGCCGGTGCCGCTGACCCGGTGCACCGGGTAACGGACCGTCCCGGCGACCACGTCCTGCGCCGACGGGCTCGCCGTGAACAGGCCACGCCCCACCCGGGCACCGGCCATCTCGGCGGCGCCCCGGTCCAGGTCGCAGCGCACCACACCGGCCGCGTACGAGGCGGCGATGCCGGGGAACGAGCCGCCGTCCTCCTCGGCCGTCCAGACGCTGGCGTCGATCCGGCGCACCCCGTCGACGAGCAGCACCACATCCGGCGCACGTACGTCCGCGCGGGGGCCGATCGCCCGCCAGTCGGTGGCCGGCAGTTCGACGTCGGCGTCGACCTGGGCGCTGCTCGGCGCGGCCGGACCGGCGCCACCGGCCGCCTCGAACGACGCGCCGTACGCCGGATCCCAGGCGTCGACGAAGAACGCCGGCGACGGCCCGGTCACGCGGCGCTCCGCCGGGACGCGCCGGTCACAGGCCGGTCCGTTCCACGCGGGCCGTCCGCGCGTCCTTGCGGACCTCGAACCGGACCGGGATGCGCTCGGCCAGCGCCGGCACGTGGGTGACCACGCCGACCATCCGGTCGCCCCGGGCGGCCAGGTTCTCCAGCGTCGCCGCGACCGTGTCCAGCGTCGCCGCGTCGAGCGTGCCGAAACCCTCGTCCAGGACGATCGACTCCAGGCTGGCGGCGGTGGTGGACATGCCGGCGAGCTGCTCGGACAGCGCCAGGGCCAGCGCCAGCGACGCCTGGAACGTCTCCCCACCGGACAGCGTCCGCACCCCGCGCCGCAGCCCGGCGTCGTGGTGGTCGACCACGAAGAACTCACCCTTGTCGTGCACCAGGTCGTACTGCCCGCCGGACAGCTCCCGCAGGATCCCCGACGCGCCGTCGACCAGCAGGTCCAGCGCCTCGGTGAGCAGCCAGCGCTCGAAGTTGTTCGCCCGCAGGTGCGAGGCGAGCGCCCGCGCCACCCGCGCCTCGTGCTCGTGCCCGGCCCGCTGTTCCCGCAGCTCGGCGGCCTGCTCGCGGCGCTCGTCGAGGCGGCGCAACTCCGCCTCGGCTCGCTCCACCGCCACCGCCACGTCGCGCGGCGCGTCCTGCGGCGCGTCCAGCCCGGCGGCGGTGAACAACGCGGCGATCGCGTCGGCGACCTCGGCCGCGGCCCGCTGCGCCGCCTCCACCGAGTCGGCCAGCCCGTCGCGGTCCGCGCGCCGCGCCTGCGCCTGCTCGCTCGCCCAGCCGGCCAGCGCCGCCCACGCCGCCGCCACGTCGTCGCGGTCGGCGGCCGGCGGACCGAACCGGGCCAGCCCGTCGCGTACCGCGTCGAACTCACGCCAGGCCCGGCGCAGCCGCTCCTGCGCGGCGTCGAGTGCGCCCCGCGCCCGCCGGGCCGCCTCCCGGCCGGCCCGCACCGCGCCGGCCGCCTCCTCCAGCGCGGTCCGCAGCCGCGCGTGCTCGGTCAGCGACTCGCGCAGCCGCTCCGGCGCCGGCGCGTCCGCGAGCTGCTCGTCCAGCTCGGCCAGGCGCGCACCGAGCTGGTCGTGCTGGGTCCGGGCGCGCAGCAGCACCCGGTCGGAGTCACGGGCCGCGGTGTCGCGTTCCTGCACGACCCGCTTGGCCGCCTCGCTCGCCGCCCGCGCCGCCTTGCCCGCCTCGATCGCCCGGCTCACCGCCGAACCCTTCGGCACCGCCGGCACCGTGGTGACCGTCTGCTCGCACACCGGGCACGGCGCGCCGCCGACCAGGTGCGCCCGCAACGCGACCGCCTGGTCGGCGGCCTTCGCGTCCTCGTGCGCGCGGAACGCCGACTCCAGCTCCGTCTCGGCCCGCTGCGCGTCCGCCCACGCCGCCGCCAGCGCCGCCACCGCCGCGTCGTGCTCGGTCCGCGCCGCGTCCACCGCCGCGCGGACCGTCGCCGCCTCCGCGGTCAGCCGGTCCCGGTCCGCGTACGCCTTCAGGTGCAGCCGCAGCGCGCTCTCGTCACCGGCGGCGGCCAGCTCCCCGCGCAGCTTCTCCTCGCGCTCCTCGGCCAGCCCGACCGCGGCCGCCGCCTCGTCGGCGGCCACCCGGGCCTGCGCCACCGCCCGCGCCAGCTCGCCGGTGCCGTCCGGCGGCCGCACTCCGGCCAGCACACCCAGCTCGGCGTCGAGGGCGGCCAGCGCCGCGGCCCGCTCGCCCGCCGTCGCACGGGCCCGCTCCCATTCGGGTACGGCGGCAGCGACCGCCGCGGCCAGTTCCCGCATCGCGTCCACCCGCTCCCGGGCGGCGGTCAGACTCTCGTCGTCGACGTCGGCGAGCCCGCCGAGCATCTTGTCGACCGTTTCCAGCTTCGCCTCGGCCTGCCCGGCCCGCTCGACCGCCTTCTTCTGCACCGACTCGTAGACGCCCAGCCCGAGCAGGTTCACCAGGATCTGCTGGCGGGTGGCCGGCTTGGCGTGCAGGAAGTCGGCGAACTGGCCCTGCGGCAGCACCACGCAGGAGGTGAACTGCTCGTACGGCAGCCCCACCGCGTCCAGCACCGCCTGCTCCATCTCGGCCGGGGTGCCCGCCACCACCTCGCCCAGATCCTCCGGGCTGAGCCCGGTGTCGAGCTTGGTGACGTCGAACCCCGGCGGCATGAGCTGCAGACCGGCGTTCGCCGTCTTCACAGTGCCCCGGCCGTCCCGGCGGACCACCCGGGTCGCCACGTAGCGGTCCCCGGCGGACTCGAAGACCAGCCGGACCCGCGCCTCGGTGGCCGACGGCGCCAGCGCGTTCGCCAGCCCCCGGGCGCCGCCCCAGCGCGGCACCGTGCCGTAGAGCGCGAAGCAGATCGCGTCGAGCACCGTCGACTTGCCCGAACCGGTCGGCCCGACCAGCGCGAAGAAGTCCGCGTCGGTGAAGTCGACAGTGGTCTCGTCGCGGAACACCGTGAACCCGGCCATGTCCAGCCGCATCGGCCGCATCAGTGCTCCACCTCCTCGAGCAGCTCGTCGAAGAGTTCCCGGACACCCTCGTCGGCGTGCCCGCGGCTGTCCAGGTAGTCGCCGAACAACTCGCCCGGCGACCGGCCGGCCCGCTGGGCAGTCCGGGTCCCGCTGCCCGGCGCGGGCACCAGCTCCGGGTCGATCCGGATCTCCAGCGCCCGGGGCAGCAGCTCCTGCACCTCCTCGCGCAGCCCGGCCCGGGGCTGCTCCCGGACGTAGACGCGCAGCCAGCCCTCCGGCGCCTCGATCTCGGCGAGCTGCGCGAGCGTGCCGCGTACCGTGCGCAGCGGCACCGCGCCCGGCACCGGCACCTCGCGGATGCGGGCGGCCGTGGTGGCTGTCACCTCCACGATCGTCACCGAGCAGACGTTCTCCTGCTCGCCGAAGTCGACGGCGAGCGGGCTGCCGCTGTAGCGGATCGGGCACGGGCCGATGACCCGCTGCGACCGGTGCAGGTGACCGAGCGCCACGTAGTGCGCGTTGCCCGGGAAGACCGTCGCCGGGACCGCGTATCCGAGCACCGTGTGCGCGTCCCGCTCGCCGCCGCCGGTGCTCGCCCCGACCACTGTGAGGTGCGCCGTGACCAGGTGCACGCGGTCCGGCTCGGTGAAGCCCTCGGCGAGGCGGTCCAGCACCCGGCCCAGGTGGTCGGCGTACGTCTGGTTGGCCTCGGCCGGGGTGAGCGTGTACATCTCCACCGCGCGCACCGCGTACCGCTGGGACAGGAACGGCAGCGCGGCGACCCGCCAGCGCTCCCCGCCGGCGGTGACCCCGTCGACGACGTGCTCGTCCGGGTTCTCCCGGACGCTGCCGCGCAGCGTGATCCCGGCCGCCTCGGCCCACGGGCGCAGCGCGTCCAGCGCCGCGCCGTTGTCGTGGTTGCCGCCGATCGCCACCACGTCGGCGCCGGTACGCCGCAGCGCGGTGAGCGCCCGGGTGACCAGGCGGGTCGCCTCCGGGGTCGGCGCGGCGGTGTCGTACAGGTCACCGGCGACGATCACCAGGTCGGGCTGCTCGCGCTGGGCGATCTCGATGACCTGGGCGAGGACCTGCTTGTGCTCCTCCGCCCGGGACTGCCCCTTGAGGACCTTGCCGACGTGCCAGTCGGAGGTGTGCAGGATCTTCATCTGGGTGCCGCCTAGAACGGGATGTCGTCGTCGGAGGAGCCGGAGCCGACCACCGCGAACGGATCGGCGGCCTGCGTGATCGACCGTAGCGTCTCCGAGGGCGCGCGGCCCGCCTCCGAGACCCGGGTGGCCCACGCCGGGAACGGGAACTCCAGGCAGAGCGGCACCGGGATGTCCGGCTGGTTGACGAACATCGTGCCCGGCTTGGCCAGCAGCGCCCGCTGCCGCTGGGCGGGCGGCAGGAAGCCGTACTCCGGGCGGGACGCCTCGGCCGGGTCGAGCCGGCCCACCACCCGGATCGCCGAGTTGGTGACGATCCGCCGTTCCACCTCGCTGGCGGTCTGCTGCGCGCCGACCAGGATCACACCCAGCGAGCGGCCCCGCTCGGCGATGTCGAGCAGCACCTCCTTGATCGGCGACGAGCCCTCCCGCGGCGCGTACTTGTTCAGCTCGTCGAGCACGACGAACAGCAGCGGCTTGGCGGTGCCCGCCTTCTCCTTGCGCTCGAACTCGCTCTTGAGCGTCACACCGACCACGAACCGCTGCGCGCGATCCGGCAGGTTGTGCAGGTCGACCACTGTGACCTGGGCGCTCTCCGCGGTGTTGATCGAGTGCGGGCGACGGGTCGCCAGGTCACCACGGATCAACCGGCCCAGGTCCTTCTTGCTGCCGATCAGCCGCCGGGCGAACGCGTTCACGGTGCCCAGCCCGACCGCGCTGCCGGCCCACTCGCCGCGCGTCTCGTCGTCGTTGAGCTGCTCGACCACGTGGTCGACCAGGTCCGCGTACGAGCCGAGCCGCACCCCGTCGATGCTCACCCCGCCGTCGGCGGGCTGGGCGTAGCGGGCCAGGTGCGCGGCCACCGAGTGCACCACCATCGTGTACTGCTGGCGCTCGTCGTCGGCGTCGGCGAACACGTACGGCAGCAGCCGGTCGGCGCAGAACTCGGACAGCGTCCAGTAGAAGCTGTCCACGCCGGTGAGCCGGCTGCTCACATCCGGCGTGCCGGAGGAGTCGCCGACGCGCGGCGGGGCGTACACCCGCACGTCCGGGAACGCGCCGGCGTCCAGGCCCAGCTTCGCGTACGCCGCCCGGGTCGGGTCGTCGAGCCGGCTGTTCGGGTGGTCGAGGAAGAGCAGGTCCTCGCCCTTCACGTTGAAGATCAGCGCCTTGGCGTTCACCGCGTCGCCGCCCAGCACACCGGAGCGGAACACCGAGTAGAGCAGGAACGTGGCGAAGCTCGTCTTGGTGGCGACACCGGAGATGCCGGAGATCGACACGTGCGCGCCCCGGGTGCCGTCGAGGAAGTCGGCGTTGAGGTAGACCGGCACGCCGTCGCGGCCCATCCCCATCGGGATCCGCCGCTCCATCCGGTCGAAGTGCAGCGCCCGCGCCCGCGCGTCACCCTCGGCCCGGTGCACCACCGCGCCCGGCGTCGGCGGCACGTAGAACTCCGGGTCGACCCGCGTGGTCGTCACCTCGGCCGCCTCCTGCACCTGCGCCGGCAGCGTGCCGTCGGCGATGGCGAAGACGTCGGAGTCGAACTGCGCCCCCTCGTGCCGGGCGCGCACCTGGGTCACCACCCCGGCGATCGTCACCGGCTCACGGTCGGGCAGGTCGCGGCGGGTCACCACCACGTCGTCGAGTTGCAGGTAGCTGCCCGGCGCGACGGCGGTCCAGAAGGTGAGCGGGGTGGCGTCGGCGGTGCCGAGCACCCGGCCGACACCCTCGCCGGGCCCGTCGAGCTGATCGTCGGTCATCGGCGGTCTCCGGTCGGCTGGTCGTACCGTTGGCGGTGCACGTCGTGCATCCTGCCCGAGGGATGCGACAGGTTGCCACGCGACGCGGCGGACGCCACGCCACCCGTGCGCCGAACGGTAGCCCCCCGAATCCGCCCGACCACTGAGCGTGCGTTTCCTTGGTTGTTCGCGCTTTCCCGGCCGTTCCCGTGCCCCCGGCCGGTCCCGCGTCCCCGAACCGCCCGCCGTTCCCCGCGCCGCCGTCCCTCGGTCGTTCCCCGTGCCGCCGCCGGCCGTTTCCCGCGCTGCCGCCCGCCGCCGGTTCCCGGGGTGACCCGACCGATGACCTCGGCGGTGCCGTCGGGCGGTCCGGGTGGTGTCCGGCGCCGTGCGGTCGGGCCCGGCCGCTCGGTGGAACACCATGGGTGCCTCCGCGGGCCGATGACACCCATGGCGGCCCACCCGTCGTCTGCCCGCACGGGATTCGCCGCTTCCGGTCCGCATCGTCCCGAGCAGCGGGAGTCGTGTCCCGCAGGTCAGGACGACGCCGAGATCTTGGTAGGAAAGGGCCCCTATAGGGGCCGTTTGGTACCA
The DNA here is from genome assembly GCF_024519755.1 of Micromonospora sp. Mcm103. Classification (NCBI taxonomy): domain Bacteria; kingdom Bacillati; phylum Actinomycetota; class Actinomycetes; order Micromonosporales; family Micromonosporaceae; genus Micromonospora; species Micromonospora sp. Mcm103. Next base: position 3,226 of record NZ_JALJRJ010000008.1, on the reverse strand, counting down.
AGATCTCGCCGCTGCCGCTGCCGCTGCCGCTGCCGCTGCCGCTGCCGCTGCCGCTGCCGCTGCCGCTGCCGCTAGTGGGTCAGGCGGCGGGGGCGGCGCCGGCGGGCGGGGTCTCGGCGGGGTCGCGGGCGTAGCGCAGCATCAGCACGCCGTCGGCGGCGGCCAGCACGTGCCGCAGCGGCAGGTGACGCGGGACGCTGGTGTCCCCGGCGGTGATCCGGCCCGGGCCGGCGCCGGCGAGCAGCGGCGCCACCGTGAGACACAGCTCGTCGACCAGGTCAGCGGCGGTGAGCGCGCCGAACAGGTGCGGACCGCCCTCGCAGAGCAGCTGGTCGAGCCCGCGCCGGCGCAGCTCGGCCAGGCCGGCGACGAGATCGACCCGCCCGGTGCCACCAGTCCGCCCGGCGCCGTCCGCCCGGCCGCTGCCGTCGACGCGGTCGGTGTCCTCGGCCGGGTCGGTGCCGCAGGGGACCACGTCTGCCACATCGGTCAGCCCGGGCGGCGGTTCGGCGTCGGCGTGGGTGAGCACGATCGGCCGGACCGGGGCGTCGGCGAAGGCGGCCTGCGCCGGGTCGAGGTCGAGCGACCCGGAGACGACCACCAGCGTCGGGTACTCGGCCAGCCCGTGCTCGCGCCGCCAGGCCCGGCGTTCCGGGCTCAGCCGGACCGCCCGGTAGCCCTCGTGCCGCAGCGTGCCGGCGGCCACCACGAGGCCGTCGCAGAGCATCCGCAGCAGGCCGAAGACCCGCTTGTCCGGCTCGCCGGACAGCCCGGCCGAGTATCCGTCCAGTGTGACCGCGCCGTCGGCGCTGGCGACGAAGTTGACCCGCAGGTGCGGACGGGCCGCGCGGCCGTAGAGCGCGGTGAGCTGCGGATCGGTGAGCGCACCGGTAACGGGTGCGGGCCAGATCCGTTCGATCGGGGTTCCGACGGTCATTCGCCGGCCGGACCGGTGACCGGAGGGGTGGGTTCGGGGGTACGGTGCTGGCAGTCGCACCACTTCCGGCCAGGACAGTCGTCGTGCCGCCGTTCCCGGCAGGCTCGGCAGATCATGCAGGCAGCCTATGCCCAGGAAGGATGGGACGTCGTGTCGCGTCAGATCTTCCAGCTCATGGTGTCGCTGGCCGGCGTCCGGCCGCCGGTGTGGCGGCGGGTGCTGGTGCCCGGCGGCTACACGCTGGACCGGCTGCACCGGGTGATCCAGCACGCGATGGGCTGGCGCGACTGCCACCTGCACTCGTTCGACGTCGACGGCCGGCAGTACGGCGAGCCCGACCCGGACGGCGAACTGTCGTTGCGCGACGAGCTGGACGTCCGGCTGGACGCGCTCGTGGGCAAGGGCGACCGGTTCCGCTACACCTACGACTTCGGTGACTGGTGGGAGCACGACCTGGTGGTGGAGGACTGCTGCGCCGCCGACCCGGACGAGCGCTACCCGCTGTGCCTGGACGGGGAGCGGGCCTGCCCGCCGGAGGACGTGGGCGGTCCGGCCGGGTACGCGGTCCTGCTGGCCGCGCTCGCCGACCCCGAGCATCAGGAGCACCCGGCCATGCGCGAGTGGGCCGGCCCGGCGTTCGATCCGGCCGCGTTCGACCCGGACCGCGCCACCGTCCTGCTGCGCCGCTGCTGCTGACCTGAGCCCCGCGCCGCCGACCGCGCGCCGACGCGGTAACGAAATGGGAACGCTCCCAACGGTCTATTGACACCCCTGTCACCTCCCGGCAACCTCATGGGAGCGCTCCCGAGAGTGGTGCGGATCTCCCTCCTGCCCGCTCCGGCCCGCGCGAAACGCACCCCCCACCACACAGCAGATATCGCCTCACCACCGAAAGAGGGGTCTCGGATGAGCGTCCCAATCCGTCGTCGGCGCTTCGCGGCCATCGCGCTCGCGTCCGTCGTCGTGCTCGGCACCACCGCCGCCTGCGGCGACGACTCGGACAGCGGCGACAGCGGCAGCGGCGGCGGCCCGATCACCCTGGTCGTCGACGTCTTCGGCGACCAGGGCTTCGGCTACGAAGAGCTGTACAAGCAGTACGAAGCGGAGCACACGAACGTCAAGATCCAGGAGCGGGGCAAGGGCCTCGGCCTCGGTGACTACAACACCCGCCTCACCCAGCAGATCACCGCGGGCTCGGGCGCCGGCGACGTGGTGGCCCTGGAAGAGGGCACGATCGTCCAGTTCTACGCCCAGGCCGACAAGTTCGTGAACCTCGCCGACCACGGCGCGAACGACCTCAAGGGCAACTTCCTGCCGTGGAAGTGGGAGCAGGGCACCACCCCCGACGGCAAGGTGCTGGGCCTCGGCACCGACGTCGGCTCGATGGCGCTGTGCTACCGCAGCGACCTGTTCAAGGCCGCCGGGCTGCCCACCGACCGCGAGCAGGTCGGCGCGCTCTGGCCGACCTGGGACGAGTTCATCGCCACCGGCCAGAAGTTCGCCGCCGCCGACAAGAAGCACAAGTTCGTCGACTCGGCGACCAACTTCTACAACGTGGTGCTGATGCAGGTCGCGGGCCAGGGCACCGGCTACACGTACTACGACAAGAGCAACAAGATGGTCATCGACCAGAACCCGGACGTGAAGACGGCGTACGACCTCACCACCAAGATGATCGCCGCCGGGCTGTCCAACAACCTCCAGTCGTTCTCCAACGAGTGGAACGCCGGCTTCAAGAACGGCACCTTCGCCACCATCGCCTGCCCCGCCTGGATGACCGGTGTCATCAAGGGCCAGGCCGGTGACGCGGCGGCCGGCAAGTGGGACATCGCCAAGGCGCCGGGCGCCGGTGGCAACTGGGGCGGCTCCTTCCTCGGCGTGCCGAAGTCGAGCAAGCACCAGAAGGAGGCCGCGGAGCTGGCCAAGTTCCTGACCAGCGCCAAGGGCCAGATCGGCGCGTACAAGGCGGTCGGCAACCTGCCCTCGAACCCGCAGGCGCTCACCGACCCGGCCGTGGCCGACTCGACCAACGACTACTTCAGCAAGGCCCCGGTCGGCAAGATCTTCGCCGCCGGCGCCACCGAGCTGAAGCCGGTCTACCTCGGCCCGAAGAACAACGCGGTCCGCACCGCGGTGGAGAACAGCCTGCGCGCCGTGGAGCAGGGCAAGTCGGCCGGCGAGCAGTGGCAGACGGCCCTCAAGAACGGTGCGGCCGCCGGTAAGTAACCGGTTGAGCCGCCCGCGGTGCCCGCAGAGTCCGGCGTCGCCCGTGTGGCGGGTGACGCCGGC